>JAJRUC010000279.1 GCA_024278015.1 Chloroflexota bacterium | reverse complement strand
CTTCGGCGCGGTGGGCATCGGGTTGCTGGTCAGCGCCGTCACCGAAACGCAGGTGGCGGCGATGCTGGGGGCAATTGTGCTGACCATGATGCCCGCGCTCATCTTTTCAGGGTTCATTTACCCCATCTTCAACATGCCGGAAATTATGCAATGGTACACCTATCTGTTCCCCGCACGCCATTTTGTGGACATCTCTCGCAGCATCGTTTTGAAGGGTGCGGATTTGCGTACCCTCTGGTTCCAAATGGGCTTGATGATTGCCTATGTCGCCGCGATTTTCGCCATTGCCGCGCTCCGTTTCAAGAAAAAAGTCGGATAACCGGAAAGGAAGTTCTATGATTAGCCGAATGTCATCCCTGATGCGGAAAGAATTCCTTCAGTTTTTTCGGGATAAAATGCTGGTGATGTTGATTTTGTACACTTTTGCCGAGCCGGTGCTGTGTGGGGTGTCTCTTTTTATCGCGGTGAAAAACATGCCGCTGGCTATTATTGACGGTGACCGCACCGTCGCCAGCCGCCAATTAGTGGACAAACTGTCGCGCTCGGAACATTTTGACGTGGTCCGCTCAATGGATTCAGTGGCGGCTACGCGCCCGCTGCTGCAACGCGGCGACGTGCAAATTGCGCTGGTCATCCCCGCCGGATACGAATCGGCGCTTGATGGCGGCAAATCAACACCCGTGCAACTCATTGTGGATGGTTCCACCGGCAATACTGCCCAGCAAGCCATCGGTTACGCCCAACTGCACATCGCCAAACTTTCCCGCAACATCGAACTGGCGCGTTTCGGCATGACCGCCGCCGACCTCACCCGCCTGCCGGTGGTGGAAAGTCGGCTGAATGTGCTGTATGACCCCGATTTGCGGTTCACCAATTTTGTGATGCTGTCGATGGTGGCCTTTGCCGCGCCGGTGCTGGGCATTTTGCTCGGCGCGGTGGCAATTGTCCGCGAGAAGGAGAAGGGCACGCTGGAACAGTTGATGGTGACGCCCATCAACGCCGCCGAACTCATTACCGCCAAACTGCTCCCGATGGCGGTGGTGAAAATGGTTGGGCTGGCAATTGGCATTGCTATTGCCGTGTGGGGGTTCGGCGTGCCGGTGCGCGGCAGTTTACTGCTGTATTTTGCCGTATCCACCCTCATCTTCATTGTGGGCATGGGCATCGGGGTCGCCATCGGCACCATTGCCAACACCATGCAACAATCGCTGCTGCTGGCGTTCTTCGTCATTTTCCCCATGAGCTTTTTATCGGGGATGATGTCGCCGGTGGAAAATATGCCCACCGTGTTGCAATGGCTCTCCCTGCTCAGCCCGTTCCGCTATTATCTGACCATCACGCTCGATATATTCCTGAAAGGGGTCGGCATGGCGGTCATCTATCCGCAGGTATTAAGTTTAACCGCGCTGGGCGCGGGTATTTTGGGGATAAGTCTGTTTCGCTTCCGAAAGAGCATGGTGTAAGACAGGCCATTTTGCCCGGTTGATGCTGCGCCAATCTGCCCTGTAAAAAACCGGCATAAACCGGTATAATTATAGCGCAACAATCATAGAGGTGAGAAAGCGCTATGGTTCCATTATTGACGGCCAAAGAACTGCAAACCATGCTCCAGGTTAACCGCTCGACCATTTACCGCATGGCGGAATCAAAAAGTATTCCGGCCCTGAAAGTCGGTAAACAATGGCGTTTTCCCGCCGACAAAGTGAACGCCTGGCTGAAACTGCAAACGCCGGCCGCGCCCGCGCCGGCACCTTCGCCAAAAAACAACGCGCATTTGCCCGATGAAACCGTGTTGCTGCCGCCGATGCAATTAAAACTCATTCAGGACGGATTTGCGCCGGCCCTGGGCGTTATGGTGCAAATCACAGATATGAACGGGCATCCACTGGTTGAGCCGAGCAAACCGTTTGGATTGTACACCGCCCTGCAATCATTTCCGTTTGCCAAACAGCGGTATGAAAGTGACTGGCGGCGGCTGGCAGAGTTACCCGCGCTGAAACCGGAATTTTCGCACTCAGGGTTGGGGTTACTCACCACGCGCGGCATTGTGCGGGTGGGCGCAACGTTGCGGGGCATGGTGGTAATTGACGGCATCGCGCCGGATGACCGGCAGCCCAATGTTTCCGCCATCGCCGAATATTATCGCGTTCCGCCGGAAACAATTTCCGCCAAAATTGACGACGTTTACACGCTGGACAGCTTCAAACGCAGGCTGACGCTGTCGCTGGTGCAACGCATCGCCGATATTGTAGCGCATTTGGCTACAGAACGCACCGCTATGGCGGGGAAACTTGATGCGATTGCGCAATTAGTGGGATAATGCCCCCGCCCCGCCATCTGCCTGACCCCCGCCAAATGGCGGGTTTTTCTTTGCGCCAGGTGGCGCTGTCGAGGTTGTAAAAATTACGGTACACTGTTGACGATGGTGATTGCGCCATCTACCACAAACATTCCGCGAGAGGTTCACCCGATGAAACGCCGAGTTGCCCCGCTCATTCCATTTTTGGTCCTGGCGCTGGTAATTGCGCTGGCGCCGGTGCCGGTAATGGCAGAGCCAACCACCCGCCACATCACCGTCACCGCCAGCCAGTTTGCCTACAACCCGCCGGTACTGCGCGTCAATCGCGGCGACAGAATCATCATCACCCTGCAAGCGGCAGACGTAATGCACGGGTTTTATCTGGATGGATACGGCATTAATGAGCAGGTGGAACCGGGGCAAACGCGGCGCATTGAATTTGTGGCCGACCGCACCGGAAAGTTTCGCTATCGCTGCTCGGTCAGTTGCGGGCCGCTGCACCCGTTTATGATTGGCGAGCTGGTGGTTGAGCCGAACCTGACCTTTGCCCGCGCAGTCGGGTTGATGGGGCTGGCGGTGGCCGGCACCTTTGTGTATTTACGAAAAAATCCCGCCGCCGCATTGAAATAGTTCAGAGCTTACGCGGTTGCGGCATTTTACCCCCCTCGGTCCCTGATGAAGAAACCGCTTCGCGCCCTCAAGCGGGGGGGGGGAAGTTAGCTCCTCCCCCGCTGTCGGGGGAGGGGGTAGAACACCGTGATTTACCGCAACTGCGTAAGTCCTGTAGTTGTCAAAAGAACAATCTATCCCCGCCCCGCCGTTTTAAAGGGGCGCTCAGGGTGTTACCCATGCAAAACAGATTTGAACTCACCCAATATCGTTGGGTAAAAACCATGCTGCAATGGCGAGGTTTTCAGCCCACATTATTGCTCATCACCCTGTTCTTTTTTGTGTTCGCCATGCTCACCGGCTTCTTCGGAACGCCCGCCGGCAGCCACAATTTCGCCATCATCTTCGTGTGGATTGTCTGGTGGGCGTTGCTCATTATTGTGATGGTGCCCTTTTTTGCGCGGCTGTGGTGTACCGTCTGCCCCATCCCCGCCCCCGGCGAATGGCTGCAACGGCGCGCCGTCATCCGCCGCAAACCGGGCAAACTGCACACCCTGCGCCGCCGCTGGCCCCGCAAACTGCGCAACATCTGGCTGCAAAATTTCGGCTTTTTGGCAATGGCCATGTTCAGCACCATCATTCTCACCCGCCCGGCGGTCAGCGCGTGGGTGCTGCTGGCAATGATTCTGGCCGCTGTCGGCCTCAGTGTCGTTTATGAAAACCGCATCTTTTGCCGGTACGTTTGCCCCGTCGGCGGCTTTATCGGGCTGTATTCGCTCACATCCACCCTTGAATTGCGGGTGAAAGACGCGCAAGTGTGCAAGGATCACACCACCAAAGATTGCGTCACCGGCAACGAAAACGGTTACGGCTGTCCGTGGCTGGTTTTCCCCGGAAAACTGGAGCGGAACACCTGTTGCGGGCTGTGTACCGCCTGCCTCACCACCTGCACCCAGGACAACATCGGCATTAATTTACGGCCCTTCGGCGCGGATTTACTGGTGGAAAAAGGCCGCTCGCTGGATGAAGCCTTCAAGGCGCTCATTATGCTGGCCTGCGCCCTGCTGTACAGCGCGGTATTGCTCGGCCCGTGGGGCTGGGTAAAAGACTGGGCCAATATGGACACCCTGCCCCATTGGGCGGTGTACGCCGTTTCTTTCATTGCGATTAACCTGCTGGCGCTGCCGGGGATTTTTTGGCTCACCGCCGCCGCCACCCGCAAACTGGCCGGGTTAAAAAATGTTTCGGTGAAGAAGGTGTTTGTGGATGTGGCCTACAGTCTGGTGCCGATGGGTCTCATCGGCTGGATTGCCTTCAGCTTCAGTTTTGTCTTTGTGAACGGCAGTTACGCCCTGTCCGTCCTCAGCGACCCCTTCGGCTGGGGCTGGAATCTCTTCGGCACGCGCAATTTCCCGTGGACGCCCTTCCTGCCCGATGTGGTTGCCGGGCTGCAAATTCTGCTTTTGCTGGCCGGGCTGATATATTCCATCGTCATTGTTTACCGCATCATTCGCCAACGCGCCGCCACCGATGCGCTGGCGTGGCGCGGCGCGCTCCCTGTGGCCGGGTTCCTGACTGCGGTGACATTTACGTTTTTGCGGTTGTATCTGGCCGGGTAGTGGTTTAATTGCGAGATTCAGCCAATCGGCGGCAAATGGCAATCGAGGCGCTGAAGTGCGCCCCCAACAACACAATAACGCTGCTGATGTAAATCCAGAACATCAAAATAATAACCGTTGCCAGGGTGCCGTACACCAGTTGATAGTTTGCCAGACCGCTGCTTAAATACCATGTAAAAGCAATAATGGCGTATCGCCAGCAGATGGTTGCCAGCAAGGCGCCCCATCCCGCTTCACTCCAGGTAACTTTGGTGTTGGGAATCCAGCGGTACACGCCGGCGAACATCACAAAGGTAAAAAACGAAGGCACCAGCGCAGCCGGAATTTTCCAGAGTTGTGTCTGATAGACCGCCGCGCCGTCCCACAACGGAATGTGAAACCGGCTCAACAGATGGGCCATTGTGCTGGAAAAAAGGGATAGAAACAACAACAGCGCCAGCAAAATAATCATCGACAAGGCAATCAGGCGGCCATGTAAAAAGTTTCGGATCTGGGTGTTGGGCCAGGCTCGATTGACGTTGCGCTCAACGGCGGCAAACGCGCCCGACCCGGCCCACAGCAAGCCGATAGTGGCCGTTAAACTGGCCGTCCCCCGGCGGCTGATGACCAGATCGATATTGCGCTCAACCAAATCTGTGGCCGTGGGGAACACGCTGACCAGCCACTCGAACACCTGGGTGCGCACTTGCTCGGCCTCAAGCACGTAACTGCCCAGGGCCACCAGAAAAATCAGCAACGGAAACAACGAAAAGAAAAAATAGTAGGCCATGCCGGCCGCCACTTCCAGGGCGTGGGCCTGCAAAAACCGGCGAATGGTGGTGACAACAATTTTTAACGCGCCGCCGGTCAACGTATTGAGCTTTTCATATACTATCAATAGTAAAATCTGCAAAAACCGACCTCGCAATTATAGATTCGGCGCGAAGGGTTCACCGCTGAGCCATCGCTGATAAACGTGCCAGGCGTAAACCACCATGCCCGCGCTCCAGGTTAGCGGCGCTTCAGAGGTGTACCAAAAGGTGGAAAGATAATGGCCGCCGGGGTCGTACACCTCATGCACCGTGCCGTCCCGCACAATGACGCGGGCGATGCGATGCAACAAATCTTCGGCTTCGGTCAGGCGTTCCATACGGGTCAGGGCTATCACGTGCCATGCGCCCAGCCACAACCAGGCCGCATAAGTGTGATAATGTCCAATACCGCCCAACCGATTTTCGATGGCGATTAATTTTTGCGGATAAGCCCGATGCACTACCTGCGTCGGGACGGGGTCGGCCATTTTAAAAGCAACCATCCGGTCCAAAACAGAATGGGCCTGCGCTTTTGAAGCCATGCCCCAGGCCACGGCCAATAGATTACCACTGCTGCTTAAATTATCAAAAAGTTTGCTGGTAACATAATATCCCAAATCAGCGCGCCAAAAATGGGCGTTGACAGACTCTTTTATTTGCCGCGCCTTCGCCGCAAAATACGCCCCGTCGGCAGGCTGCCCGTTGTGGTCTGCCGCATGCGCCAAATCGTGCAGGGCCTTCCAGTACAGCACGTTGGTATACAAAATTTTTCCGGTCCGGCCCACGCTGTCGGCCCAGTCTGCAAAAGCAGATTGATGCAGCAGGCCATCGGCTTCCAGGGCGTAGTTTTCCAGCCACAAGGCCGCCCGTTTGATGGCGTTCCAGTGGCGGCGGGCAAAGTCGCGGTCTCTGGTGCGGCAAATGTAATTCAAAAAGGCAATCACCAGCAGGGCATTGCCGTCCAGCGACACCGTTTTATGGGCGGTGATATATTTGGGCCGGATGGGCGCTTCGACGGGCTGCTCGCGGCCCAGCAGCGAATACAGGTAGCGGTCGAAGATGCGGGTGGAATGGATTTTTACCGGAAACTGGCCCGCCGGCTTTTGCGTCAACAAAAAAACTTCCAGCGTTTCCTTGACCGCCTGCTGCCGGCCCAGTTCCAGCAAGCCGAAACTGGCAAAGCCGAAATCCCGCGCCCAGGGTTCTCTGAAATTGCGCGTCCCGGCGCACAGCACCAGTCTGGCCCGGCCGTCGGGCAGGCGGCGCGTTTCGATGCCGGCCTGCAAATTGGCGGCGGCCACCCGCGCGGCCATCGCCTGCAAATGGGCGCGTTCTTCATTTAAAAGCGGGTTGGCGCGCGGCTGGAGCTTCGGCTGCCGAAACAGACGGCGGACATAGCTGAACGTTTTCCAAAAACCAATGCCGGAGAACGTCGCCAAAATTGACCACACGCCCACCCCCAGCCACGATAGATTTTGTTTTTCAGGATGTTCTGTCATTTTGGGTATACTCGAACTAAATGACTCTTTCTGATTTAACATAACCGAAAAAACAGCGCCTTATTACCGGTATCCAACCACCATACATGAAGGAGACCGGTAATGAGTACTGTTCCGGTAAGTATAACCGAAAAACAGCTTGAAGGCCATCCCAGCCTGTTTAAGGAAAGCGAAACGCGGCCAGGTGAGCAAGATACCGTTGTATAAAACCTTCGGCTACATTTTGTACCGGTTGCATACCGGTTGCCGGTGGGCACAATTACCGATAAACCCGGATAAGGCGCATCCGGAAAAAAGGAAATCAGTTGCCACGCGATTTACTACCACTATCGCCGGTGGAGCAAGGCTGGAAGCTTGAAACCGGAAACCATCACAATGATGCCGGCCAACTTAAAACCAACTTGCAAACCGCTTTCAAAGAAGAGATGAAGCAACCGGGACTGACGATTAAGGACGCTTTTTTCAATAGACCTCTTGCAAAAGTCTTGTCATACCGGAATTTCCCACAGAGGAATGTCCGGTATCCGGAGAAAACCATGGATTCCCGCCTTCGCACCCACACAACAGGCACAGGCAGGACTGACATCAGAAACGTTG
>JAJRUC010000278.1 GCA_024278015.1 Chloroflexota bacterium | reverse complement strand
GTAGACTCATCCGTGGTAACCAAACCATGACAAAAGAATGGGATTATTGCCAGATAAATATGCAGATTCTGGATGACGGCCAGGACCTCTTTTTTGTGAGCAACCGGCTAATGTGGCTGCAATTTTTCGCCCAGGCATCCGGGCCGCACCGCAGTTACACGGCCGGAAAATCCAGCCGCATTCCTATCGCCAGTGTGCCCGGCGTTATTTACACACCGCAGCAAGGCAACGACGGACACCGCGCCATTCTGCAAAATCTACTGGACGCCCTGGAAGAAGACGGCTGGGAGCGAACCGCCTACAAAGGCGGCCCCTGGTGGGAAGTCCGGCTGCGCCGCCCGGCGCGTCCCAACCGTTCCTGGTTCAGGAGAAAAGGAAGCTAAAATGCCCCCCGTCACTCGCTGGTTTGTCAAAACCTCCCTGGTTTACCTGATTGCCGCTCTGCTGACCGGCGTCATCCTGGCGGCCGGCGCATTGGGCGCGGATTGGCCACTCCTCACCGGCCTGACTCCCGTTTATTTCCATCTCTTCATGGTGGGCTGGGTGCTGCAAATGATCATCGGCATTGTCTTCTGGCTGTTCCCCAAGTACAGCAAGGAACGGCCGCGCGGCTACGAATGGCTGGCCTGGGCCACTTACGTCCTGCTCAACACCGGCCTGCTCCTGCGCGTCGCAGGCGAACCGCTGCTGGCCCAGTATCCGGGCAGCCGTTGGGGCTGGCTGCTGGCCGCGTCGGCCTTGCTGCAATGGCTGGCGGGCGTCTGCTTTGTGGTCAATACCTGGCCCCGTGTGCGCGGGCGGCTGGGGAGACGGTAATCGGTTATCGGTTATCGGTACGCGACATCAAAGACGATATATACAATACGCAATACGCATCACGTATCGCGTATCACGCCTTATCCAGCCAATCGGCCACATATTCCGCCACATCCTGCCAGCCCGGTTCACCTACAACCCAATGAGCGTGATCCGGAAATTCCTGGTACTCCGCGTTGTATTTTTTGGCTATTTTTCTGATGGAGCCAACCGGCGTAATGCGATCCTGCTTCCCGCCAATGACCAGCATGGGCGCTGTCACCTGGTTTTCATCTACCCGTGACCCCTTGCTGCGATCAAGCAGCGCAAACCCAATCTCAAAAGCCGCCCGCCCCGATTCGTAAACAAACCGATCATACGCCGCCCGCCGTTCCGCCTCCGGGAACAGGTGCAGCATGGAGTAAGCTGCCTCTTTGTACGTTTGCCGCATCGGTTTGTTCCACCAGTTCCAACGGGTCATCACACTGAAAAAACTGCGCACAACGGAAGGGGTTAGGGCCAAAATGCCGGCCGGGGCGGCCGGCGTCAGCAAAACCAGTTTTTGCCCCAGGCCGCGGCTGCCCCACATCAACGTCAGCAGCCCGCCCATCGAATGCCCCATGATGATCGGAGGTTCGCCCAACGCCTTGATTTCCGCTTCCAGGTCGGCCGCGTAATCCAGCAAACTGGTGGTACCCAGGCGGGGATCAGGTGCATCTGTCGGGGCGATGCCGTGGTAACGCAGCGTCGTCGTCACGCAGCGATACCCTTTTTCGCTAAAAAAATTGACGTAATTTTCCCAATACCAGGCGCCGCCCCACATGCCATGAATCATAAAAATTGTGTCGCTCATTCTCTCTCCTCGCTGGCAAAGAAGTTCAACTTCTCAAAGAAGTTGAACTTCTAATCGCCCGGATAAGGTGCCGCATAGGCTGGTTGTCTGATGTGACCGCATACCGGCCGTCCATCTCCATCAACAGTTCCGCCCCATTTTCCGGCCGGCCCAGGGCAATCCATTCCAGCATTTCCAGGTCGGCCAGATATTGTGTCGTATCCCCCGGCATTTGCCAAATCTGCTCTGTCAAGGCCGCAATTTGCGCCAAAATATCTGCGGCGGAGTCGGTTGACTGTTCTGCGGCGGGGCGCAAATCGGGGAACCGGGCCACGAGCGCCTGGGTGAAAATCTTGTCCACGGCCGTATCCAGCACATTAGCAAAAGTGATGGGATCAGGCAGCGTTTCGCGTAAATCGGCAGCATACGGCCGTAACACCTCCGGCAAATATTCATCCAGCACACCTGCCAACTGACGGGTAATACGGCCGTACCGTTCATCCCGCGCATCCAGTTCCCACTGGCCGCTGCCCAGACAGTAAAACGCGGCGCACTTAAGCGGCCGCCACGCCGCCGGCCAGGCGCACCGGTTGTCCACCAAATAGATGCAGATGCCCGGCCGGTTCGTCACCTGCGCCGGTAACGCGGGAAACGGCTCGTCCAGCAAAGCCAGCGCCACCCCATCCAGCAGCCGCATATCGGATGCGCCCACCACACAGCACCCTCCGCCACACTCACGACAGTAAGGAAACGCCTGCCACAACACCCGGTTGTACGCTTGAAACAAGGTTTGCAGCGCGGCTGCAAACTGCCCGGCCTGCTCAATCGTCCGGGGGCCAACGGCCGTCTCCACCACACCCCCTTCCGCCTGCCAACGAGTTACGGCCGTGCCGCACCCCCGCGCCAACGCCCCATCCCGTAAATAAAGATCATATTCCCTATGCTCACCAATTTCCACACCCACACTCCTGTTACCACGGAACCCACGGATAAAAAAGATTTACACGGTTTTCTTTTCTTTTTATCCGTGAAAATCCGCCCTATCCGCGCCATCCGTGGTTCCCCTATTGTAACCAGAAACTGAAAATTGCCCGATTTATTTGAGCCAGGCGGGAAAACGAGTTAGACTGGTTAGCCTTATGGTGAACTTATGAAAATTGCAGTGATCTCAGACATACATGGAAACTTGCGCGCTTTGCGCCGCGTTATCGCAGATTTGGAAGAATGGCAGCCGGATGAGGTGGTGGTGGATGGCGATATTGTCAACCGGGGGCCGCTGTCGACCGACTGTTTACATCTGGTGTGGGCCAAACAGCGGGAACTGGGCTGGCACATCGTCAAAGGCAATCACGAAGATTACGTCCTGGAATGCCTGGAACCGGGCTGCCCCCCCGGCCCGGAATTTGAAGTGCGCCAATATGCTCACTGGACATATGAACAGTTAAATGGCGAAGTGCCCCTGCTGGCCGCTTTGCCCAATGAATACGTCACTTATGCCCCGGACGGCAGCGAATTTCGGGTCGTCCACGGCTCTATGCGCAGCAACCGGGACGGCATCTATACCTTCAGCAAGGACGAGGAAATCCGGGAACAGATCGCCCCGCCCCCGGCCGTATTCGTCACCGCGCACACCCATCGCCCCCTGACGCGCCGGGTAGACGAGACGCTGGTGGTCAATGTGGGATCGGTCGGCGCGCCTTTTGATGGAGATGAGCGGTTGAGTTACGGCCGTTTCACCTGGAACGAAGCAAATGGCTGGCAATCGGAAATTGTGCGGCTGGATTACGACTGGCAGGGCGTGGAGGAAGATTACGTCACCTCCGGGTTCCTGGCTGGCGGCGGCCCGCTGACCCAACTGATGCTCCTGGAACACCGCCGTTCCAGCGGCCTGATCTACCGCTGGGCTTCCCGTTACCAGGACGCCGTCCTCAAAGGGGAAATCAGCCTGGCAGAGAGCGTACGCCAGATTATGCAGGATGAGGATGTACGGCCGTATGTCGGCCCGCCGGGTTGGACGCTGTAGCTTCCCCGATGTTCTTCTTCCTCTCCAAATTTCTACCCCTCTTCATCTATCCTTTGGGATTGACTCTGGTGCTGCTGGTAGTGGCAGTGCTGGTCTGGCGTTGGCGCAAATGGCAAACGGCCGTACTCATCACCATCTTCCTCCTCCTCTACCTGGCCGCCAACACCCCCGTCTCCCTGGCCCTGGCCCGCAGTCTGGAATGGCGCTACCTCCCGCCCGACCCTCTGCCCCAGGCCGACGTCATTGTCGTGTTGGGCGGGGGCAACCGTTGGGCCGACCCGCCCCAGCCCGTGCCCAATCTCAACGACAGCGGCGACCGCATGTTGTACGCCGCCTGGCTCTACCGGCAGGGCGTCGCTGATCGCCTCCTGCTCACCGGCGGCCAATTGCCCGGCGCGACCAGTTCCGACGCCGCAGAGATGGCCGAAACACTGCGCATCATGGGCGTGCCGGCAGAGGCGTTGTGGCTTGAAGACCAATCACTCAACACCTACCAAAACGCCCTGTTCAGTCGCCAGTTTTTAGCCGAAAAAAGGATTGACCGCATCGTTTTGGTTACGTCCGCCTTTCACATGCCCCGCGCTACGGCCGTTTTCGCCAAACAGGGCTTCACCGTCATCCCCGCCCCCACCGATTACTACGCCGTCTCCCCCGACTGGGACACCGCCGCCCGCCCTCAATTTGCCTTCCGCCTGCTGGATTTGCTCCCCACCGCCACCGCTCTGGAACTAACCACCCGCATCCTCAAAGAATACATCGGCCTCCTCATTTACGGCTGGCGCGGCTGGCTGTAAGACGATTTGGCAAATCGTCCTACATGCGGAAAACGGCGTAATGCGGCATCCCCGGCGAGATAAAATCCACGTTGTGCGCTACCGACAACCCCACACTTAAAGCCCGGCGTGTGTCGCGGGGATCAATGATGCCGTCGTCCCACAAGCGGGCCGTGGCGTAATACGGGTCTGATTCTGTCTCAAACTTTTGCCGGGTCATCATCTGCATCATCTGGATGGCGTTGGCGTCCGGCTCCACGCCCAGCCGCTTGGCCCGCTGCTCCTGGACGATGGCTAACACCCCGGCCGCCTGCTCGCCCCCCATCACCGCCACCCGGCTGTTGGGCCACGTCCACAAAAAGCGGGGATCATACGCCCGGCCGCACATAGCATAATTGCCCGCCCCGTAGCTGCCGCCCACAATCACGGAAAACTGGGGCACAGTGGAGGTCGCCACAGCGTTAATCATCTGACTGCCGTGCTTGATGATGCCCTGCCGCTCATATTTTGTCCCCACCATGAAGCCGGTAATGTTTTGCAAGTAGATGAGCGGCGTCCGGCTCTGGTTGCATAGCTGGATGAACTGGGCCGCCTTGTTGGCCGATTCGGAAAAGAGGATGCCGTTGTTGCCCAGGATGCCCACCGGCCAGCCGTTCAGATGAGCGTGCCCGCACACCAGCGTCGGCCCGTACTCCGGTTTGAACTCGAAAAAGTCGGAACCATCCACCAGGCGAATGATGATCTCCCGGATGTCGAAAGGAATTTTGGGGTCGGCCGGGATGACGCCCAGCAGTTCTTCCGAATCGTAAGCCGGGTCGCGGGGCGTTTGGCGGCGGTTCAGGCAAACAGCCGGTTTCTGTTGGTTAAGTTGGGCCACAATTTGACGGCCGATACGGATAGCGTCCCGGTCATCTTCCGCCAAGTAATCGGCCAGGCCGGAAACTTGAGCGTGCATTTCCGCGCCGCCGAGCGTTTCGTCGTCTGTTTCCTCGCCGGTGGCCATCTTCACCAGCGGCGGCCCGCCCAGGTAAGCATACGCTTTGCCCCGCACGAACACGGTGTAGTCGCTCATCCCCGGCACGTAAGCGCCCCCGGCCGTAGAGGAGCCGAACACCAGGGAAATCTGGGGGATGCCCAGGCTGGACATCTGCGCCTGGTTGGCAAAACTCTTGCCGCCCAGAATGAAAATCTCATCCTGGAAAAGCAGGTTGGCCCCGGCCGATTCCACCAGACTGATGCAGGGCAGCCGGTTTTCTCTGGCAATGGTTTGGGCGCGCAGGGTCTTTTGCAGGGTCATGGGGTAAACTGCGCCCCCTTTGACGGTGGGATCGTTAACGAAAATCATGCACTCTACGCCGGAAACAAGGCCGATGCCGATGATGTGGGACGCGCAGGGAGATTCGTCGTTGTACATGCCCCAGGCCGCCAGCGGGGACAATTCCAGGAAGGGCGTGCCGGGGTCGAGGAGCAGTTCCAGGCGCTCGCGGGGCAGCAGTTTGCCCCGGCCGCGCATCTTGGCCGCGCCCTTTTCGCCGCCGCCCGCACTGACCTGGGCCTGTCGCTCTTCTAGCTGTTTAACAAGAGCTTGCATGGCGGTGACGTTGGCCTGATATTCTTCGCTGCGTGTGTTGAGGGTGGATTGGAACATTTTTACCTGCTGCAGCCACGGCTCCCCTGCCGCGCTTGTGTCTTCGTGGTAAGGATACCGCTGCTGCTAAACAATATCCCTACCGCGTTTGTGCCTGCGCGGCAGGAACAAGGCTGCTAAACGTTAAACAGTTCGCGGATATGGGGGCGGAGAAGATAAATAAAGATAATGATGGGAATGATGAGGCCGATACCGCCGCAGATGAAGGCGAAAATACCGCCGCTGAACACGCCGAAAATACCTTCAATCAGGGTTAAAGCCACGGCTAAAATGGACAGATACCAGGCCCACTGCTTCATATAAAGCAGGCCGATGGCTACAGCGATTTTGACGCTGGCGGCTGCCAGACCCAATATACCAGCCCAAACATTCGATCCGCCATAACCGGCCATCGCATCTGCGCCGAAAATGGAACCGAAGAACAAGTTGAGGCTGCCAAAACCGAAGACGACTCCGCTCCAGACCAGGGATAACAGCCCCATGATCAGAAAGATGACTGCCAGTATGGTGATGCCTGTAGGACGTTTTTGCATGGTTATTCCTCCCAGTGAGTAGGGCGATTTTGCAAATCGCCGCCCGATTTACAAAATCGGGCTACACAATGGGAAATAGTGTATTGTAATGTGCTGATTTCTGCCAATGAATGATGGTGGAGGATTACGGCCGTAATCCTCCACACAACAAAAAAAGCGCCATCCCCATGAGAGGATGACGCTCTTCCACCTAAAAAGGTATCTTATTGGTGTTCCCTTTAATGATACCCGTTGGAACCGGCCGGAACCAGTTCGGCGTCGGCAAATTCGTTGGCATCGAATAAGGACATGGTTTCGGGTGTCACGGCCGTATCCTCCTCCACCATCACTTCCACTTCCTCCGGCAGCACATCAGACGGGTCAGCCTCATTCCGGCTGAACTGCGCTCCATACGCCCGCATGACAGAACGGCGGTAAGACGCATCCTCCCGGCGCAGGGCAAAGCGTAGTTCGTCAGCCATATCATCAATGAGGCGGTCAGCCTGTTGGCGCAGGGCAGCCAGGGCTTGCCGGGCTTCGTCAAAGGCGGTGTAGATGGCCACTCGTTGGGCCAGGGCGGCCACGGCCGTATCCAGTGACACTTGCAGTTCGGCCGCCGACGGGTTGCTCGTCGCCGGATAACCGGCTGCCTGAGCCGCCGCATCCCCCTGCACCATCCGTTCGGCCACGGCGACAATCTCACCCCGTTTGATTAGCTTGGGGAAACGGCCGGAAGCAGGCAGTTCATAGTAAGACATGACGGACGCCGCCAGTTCATCGCGGCGCACCCGGCGCAGGATATTGCTCCACATATCCTTCATGTGTTCTTGCAATTTGACCACAGCACCGGTGGCGTTTTGTACAGCCAGTTTCTTTTCCGCTTCCCGCATGTGCCGGGTAAGCTGGGCGGCTTTGAAATTGGGGATAAAGGATTGTACGGCCGTTACCGTCACCGGGTTCAGGTAATAGCGGCCGGATGCTTCGTCCTGAGCGGCCTGGGCCATACTTTGTTCCAGGAAAGCCAGACGAGCGTCGTCATTACGGGGTTTTTGGTACTTCATAATAAACATCTCCTCTAAAATTATTAGTGGCTCCAACCGGTACAGGAGGAGAGGGATGAAGGCGGTGATGGCTGCACACAGCAAAATGCCGAAAAGTTTATAAAATGCCAGAGGTGGCCTGCCTGCTGGCCCACAGCCGGGTAAAGATGCAGTCTTTTCCGGGTGTGGTTGAAAAAGTTATTCTGTTCAGGTACTACCTGAGAACTTAGTTCGGGGGGAAGTTTAGCAAAGAGGAGAACCCCGACTATGGGACATTTGGGGGATGACTTGATACCTAAAGCGCCAATCAGAAGCTTTTCTTGGCGTTAGTTGGGCGCATCTTTTACCGTTTGGAGTTGGTTTTCCCACATGGCAAATCCTGTCCTAAAAACTCTTACTTGATCAGCAAACGGCAGTTCTTTCAATTTGGATAAATCTAATTGAGAACTATAAGGATTGTAATCAACTAAAATCAGGATAAACTGGAACTGCTTAATATCTCGACTAAATACAAGTGTTTTCATTGCTTCAAGTCGTTCCGCTGCTTGATCATAAAGCCCCAATTCCAGGCTTTGCCAAAACATATTTTCCAGGTCTGTAACGACTTGAGCTAAATTTGCTTTTACCAATTCGTAGTACTGTTCTAATTGTTGATGGACGCTGCTAATATCTGTATTTAAGGCAAATTTCACTTCCATCAAAGTAGGAATGACAGTTTGACCCTTGCGCCGTTTTCTTCCATTCCAATAAAAGCCAATTAAATCAAACCGGTAGCGATCAATTGTATATTGGCGGTCAACAATAAAATATTCGCTGGTGTTTTTGAATTCAGTATTATTGGCACGAATAATGAGTTGTTCGTATTCCACCTCTAAAGAAGCTTTGCCGTATTTGATGATATTTTCTTTGAGCCGGGGGATATTGCTCAAAAAAGTAGTTGTAGTGGTGTTATCTGTCAAATCAGAGATAGATAGTCCTTCCAGAAATTTAGAATGGATCTCTGTTTTATAGCACGCAGCATCTACTTCTGTTAACTTCAACAAAGAATTTCCTTTGAAGTAAATGTTGAGGTAGTTGTCGCGGATTTGTAAATCCAAGTCTTGATCTTCTCTGACAGCTTCGAGCAAATTGACCAGAAACCCTTCCTGTAAATTCGTCATGAAACTCGCGGATAATTTTCTCATTATCTAATATCTCCAATCCTCATGAGCCAGTGGCGATTGGTTCAGCATATCCCGATGCCAGCGCCACTGTGGCATGAACTTGTCCATATAGGCGCGGAACTGGTCGTTGTGATGCCGCTCCAGCAGATGCACCATCTCATGCACTAGGATGTATTCCAGGCATTCCGTCGGCTTTTTTGCCAGTTCCAGATTCAACCAGACACGCTGCGCTCCGATGTTGCAACTGCCCCACTTCGTCTTCATCTTTTTGATTCCCCAATCAGCCACAGTCACACCGATAATCGGCTCCCATTCGGCGAGCAGGCCGGGAATGCGCTCTTTGAGGGCAGCCCGGTACCAGGCATTGAGCGCCAGTTCCCGATTGGCTCTTGTGGTGTTAGGTGTCACGTACAAAACCAGTTCATGGTCGTTCTTGATGAAGACTTCATGACGGCCGTATCTCT
>JAJRUC010000277.1 GCA_024278015.1 Chloroflexota bacterium | reverse complement strand
GGCGTTAATGATTATGTGACCAAACCGGTTAGGCCCGTCGAACTGATTGCCCATATCAAAGCGTATCTGGCCCATCCCGGTACCCCCCCCGTGTTAGCCAAACCCCAGGGCAAAATCATCGTTTTTTTGGGGGCGAAGGGGGGCACCGGGCTAACCACTCTGGCCGTCAATGTGGCCGTCGGATTGCAACAAGCGGGCAAAAAAACTATTCTGGCCGATTTTAACCACATGCACGGCGCGGTTTGCCAACAATTGGGGCTGACCCCCACCAACAACCTGCTGGCTCTGCTGAAAAAACCGGAGACCGGTCTTACCTTCAATAGCATCACCAGAATTTTACTGAAACACAGCACCGGCCTGTTGGCCCTGCCGCCGTCGCACGGCGTATTTGCCCGCTATACCCCCCTCAAACCAAAACAGGCCAAAGCCATTTTAGACACGCTTAATATTATGGCTGATTATGTGGTGGTTGATTTGGGCGCAACAATAGACCCGGCGGCGGAAGCCACGCTGAAGCTGGCCCAACAAATTTGTCTGGTCACAGAGCCTAACTTTCTGGGGCTGGATTCAGCGCGCCGGACCATTCAATACCTTAAAGATATTGGTCTGGGCGCGTCCCGAATTGGCGCCGTCATCAACAACCGCAGCCGCACCGGCCATTCGTTTACTCTTCAGCAAATAAAAGAGTTGCTGGGCGTTGAAATGTGGCAAATTATTGCCCCCGCCCCGGAATCGGCCCTCCAGGCCATTCAAACCAAAACCCCCATGCTCACCGCCCAACCGCAGCATATTGTCTCTAAACAAATGCAGGCCTTAACCCGCCTTCTGGCTTAACTTATGAAAGGAAATTTCTATGCCCAACACCATCAACCCCCAACTGGAAGCAGCCGTCAGCCTGATTAAGGCCGCCCCCCGCATTGTAGCCTTAACCGGAGCGGGTATCAGTACCCCCTCCGGTATTCCAGATTTTAGAAGCCCCGGCTCCGGCCTGTGGCAAAAATTCAATCCGATGGAGGTAGCCTCGATTATCGCCTTTCGGCAAAACCCGGCCGGTTTTTACGCCTGGGTGCGCCCCCTGGCCCAAACAATCTTCAACGCCGAACCCAACGCCGCCCACCGCGCTTTGGCAAAACTCGAAGCCCACGGCAAGTTGGCAACCATCATCACCCAAAATATCGACGGTCTGCATCAGGCCGCCGACAGCGCTCACGTGCTGGAAGTTCACGGCCACACCAGAGAAGTTACATGCGTCCGCTGCTACAAAACGCAACCGGCCCGGCCCGCTCTGGAAAAATTTATGAAGACAAACAAGGTGCCGACTTGCGAATGTGGCGGCACGCTCAAACCGAATGTCATTCTGTTTGGTGAACAACTGCCCGTTCAGCCCATGGTTGAAGCCAAAAGCGCCATGCGTGAAGCAGACCTGGTGTTGGTGATTGGCTCTTCTTTAGAAGTGGCGCCAATTTCAGACCTGCCCCGGCAGGCCATTGAACGCGGGGCAAAAGTGATTATCATCAATTTGCAGCCAACGCATCTCGATGCGCAAGCAGAGGTGGTCATCCACCGCGAAATAATCGACGTTTTACCCCAAATTGTCGAAGCGGTTGTGGCCGGCTAACGCATTCAATTTGGTATTATCCTGAACTTTCAACCTGAATTGGACAAAAAAAGACCATGCCTTGCGAGCATGGTCTTTTTAGTATTTGATTGGTAAAAAATTTACGCGGTCCGCTTCTGCCGTTCACCACGGTGGAAGAGGTCAGCAAATTCACCTTTTTGCCAGCTTACCAGCACCGGCACGGCGTTAAAGATAGAAGAATAAGCCCCGCTGGCAATACCCACAAACATGACGGCCATAAATTTTGTGGTGGTTGCCCCGCCAAAAGCCCACACTGCCCCCACCACAAACAGGGTGCTGATTGATGTGGCTAGACTTCGGTGCAGCGTTTCCAGCAAACTCCGGTTTGCCACCACATCAAACCGCTCCGAGCGGCGTTTGGGCAAGTTTTCGCGCAGGCGGTCAAAGACCACAATTGTATCGTTCACCGAATACCCAATCACCGTGAGGATGGCCGTTAAAAACAGCGTATCAACCTCCCAACCCCAAATAACCCCGGCCAGCGAATACAACCCGGCTGTGACCAGCACATCGTGCAGCATTGCCACAATGGCGCTAAAGCCGTAGCGGAAGGCTTTGGGTATGGCGCGGAAGACATACCAGATAAAGAGCAAAATTGCCACCGAAGCCGCCGCCACCGCCGTCCCGGAGGCGCGGGTCACTTCCCGGCCAATAGTCGGGCCAATCACCTCAAATCGTCGCTCGTCAAAAGCCCCAATCCGATTGGTGACGGCCTCGGCCAAAACGGTTTTTTCTTCAACGGTCATATCTCTGGTTCGCATCAAAACGATGTTTTCGCCTTCAACCGTTTGGGCCGTGGTGCTGGTGTAGCCGTTGTCAACAAACACCTGGCGCACATCCAGCGGCGATACAGCATGGTCGAAACCCATTTCCCAAATACTGCCGCCCGTATAATCAATAGCCATTTTGAAGATGCTCCCGTACTGCGAGAACGAAATCGCCATAAAAATCAGGCCGGGGACAATGATAATGCCGGAAAGTGCGTAAAACCAATTGCGCTTTTGCACAATCCTGAACGCGCCCGAAACCCAGGCAGGCGGGCGGGCATCCTGGTTTTGTTTTTCCAGGCCAAGCCACAGGCTGGTATTGGTTTCTATTTGCCGCCCAAACAGCACAACGGCCAGGCGTAAAAAGGCGCGGGTGGCGGTTACGGCGGTAAACAGGTTAACCAACACCCCGATAGCCAGCGTTACGGCAAAACCCTTCACCACGCTGGCCCCAAAGTTGGAGCCGAACCAGAACAGAATAAAAGCGGTAATGAGCGTGCTGAGGTTGGCATCTCTAATTGAGGGCCAGGCCCGGCTGAAACCGGCTTCGACGGCGTGTTTTAACCGTCGCCCGGCGCGCATTTCCTCTTTCATACGCTCAAACACAAGAATATTGGCATCAACAGCCATCCCGATGGTTAAAATAAAGCCGGTGATGGCCGGTACAGTTAAAGTCACGGGGATGAGTTTATACAAAGAGAAGTTAATTAACCCGTACAGGGCCATTGCCAGCACGGCAAAAAAGCCCGGCACCCGATAGTAAATGAGCATAAAGACCAGCACCACAATCAAGCCGATGGTGCCTGCCCGCAAACTTTTTTGCAGCGATTCCTGCCCCAGGCTGGGGCCGATGGTGCGGTTTTCAACCACTTTCATGGGGACGGGGATAGCGCCGTACTTCAGCTTGATGGCCAGGTCATCGGCTTCCTGGCGGTCAAAACCGGCCGGATTGCCGCTGCTGATAATACCGCGTTTATCGCTGATGTGCGACTGGATTCTGGGGGCGGAGACAACCATCCCGTCCAGGGTAATAGCCAAAAAATCACCCACGTGGTCGCGGGTATATGCGCTGAAAATATCGCGGCCCGCGTCGGTCAGGGTAAAGGCAATCACCCGGCCCCCGGTTGAAGGGTCAATGTCTACGCCGGCGTCCTGCAAATGCGCGCCGGTCATAATCGTCTTGAAAACCGTATCGGGATAGGCGTAGGTGTCAGTTACAATGCTGCCGCCGGCCAAAGCCAGCCCATCGCTGGTGATGATGCGGTCTCCGGTAAAAAGCGACGTGCGCAAGGCTTCTACAAATTCCAGCCGGCCCGTCTCCTTCACCAATCGAATGGCTTGGTCCGGGTCTTTCACTTCGGGCAATTCTACAATAATGCGGCTGTCGCCTTCCAACTGAACCAGTGGCTCAACCACGCCCAGACCGCCGCTGACCCGGTTTTCAATGACGACGCGGGCAGCTTCCATCACATCTGCAAAATCTGCCCCTTTAATATCCAGCTCCCCGGTGCGGTCAGCTTCAAGCATAATTTGCGTGCCGCCCACCAGATCCAGGCCCTGATGCATCCGAATACTGCGCTGCTGGTCTCCCTGCCAAAACAGCAAAGAGGCCCACCACGGCGATTCAGCCGAGAGGCCGCCATTGGCCCCTTGCGGAATATTGTATTGCAAATTACTAACGCTAATCCAGATTGTTACAGCAGCCAGTAAAAGGATGCCGATTAGTACATTCATATTGCGTTGCGACATAACAACTTTTTCCTCATCCCTTTTTAAATTGAAGATAGTATTTTACTTTACCCACAAATTGGCATTATAAACCCATTCAACGGATTTAAGCAAATATTTCCAAAAAGTCTGTGGCCCGCACAAAACTTGACTTAAGCCGTAACTCCCCGATAATAATATCATAGCCGCATAATGAGGCCTCTATGACCCGATTAATTATCCTGACTTTGCTGCTGGCTTCCGTTATTTTGACCGGATGCGCCGGCGGGCCGCGTCCCGGCGACGTTTCGCAGCCTGTGGGGGCGCAGGGAACCCCCGCCGCCCTGCCCACAGCCGTCTCCCCCACCAAAATTCCGCCCACCAATACGCTGGTGATGGCCGCCGCATGGACGGCCACGCCCATCCCTTCGGCCACGCCCCTGCCCAGCGAAACCCTGGCGCTGGTGGTCGATGTGCCGGACGCGGAGACCGTGACCGTGGTGCTGAAAGGCGATACGCTGGAACGGGTGTACACCGTTCGCTTGCTGGGCATTACCGTCCCCCCGAACACGCCCCTTGAACCGTGGGGCCGGGTTGCCTTCCAAACGGTGCAGAAATGGCTTAAGGGCAAAGTGGTGCGGCTGGTGCAAGATACCACCATCACCAACGCGGCGGGCGAACTGCCGCGCTACGTTTATGTGGAAGACAGTCTGGTGAACCAGAAACTGCTTGAACTGGGGCTGGCCCAAACCGATTTCGCCCCTCCCGATATAAAGCTCAAATCCCAATTTGACACCATCGAGCGCCGGGCCAAAGCCAAAAACGCCGGCCTGTGGGGGCCGGACCCCACTCCGACGGTCATCGCCACAATCATCACCCCCACAATGACCACAACCGTAACCATCACCGTTACCCCCGCATTAACCAACACGCCGATTGTTTCCGGCACACCCGGAGGCTGATATGCCGGACAAACCCACCCCCCCCACCGATTATCGGAAAATGCGACGCGCCACCGACAGGTCGCTTGTGATATTGGTGATTGTGGTACTGGTTGTGCTGGGCACAACCTTAATCGGCCTGATTTGGGGATTGCCGGCAGCCATCACCGGCGGATTGTGTCTGGGCGGCGGCGCGGCCCTCATCGGCGGGCTGTGGCTGCTGCTGAGTCTGGTTGAAAAATGGGTGGGGGAATAAGGTAAAATTCAACAGGCAAAGTGCAAAATTTTTCCGGACAGCAAGGTGGCAGGGCAGCAAGATTAACGCCTTCCGGTTGTCCAATTCCCAATTTCTAATTCCCGATAACCACGCTCATAGGACACATGACGGATTGATTCCGGCCCCTTAAATCGGGTATGATGGTCATATCACGCACCAAAAAAGGGGCAATCCACATGGTAAATCACAAACTGGCGCTGGTCCTTTCGGGTGGCGGCATGGGCGGCGCAGCCCATTTGGGGGCCATCAAAGCGCTGGAAGAATACAACCTCCGGCCCGACGCCGTTTTGGGCACATCCATCGGGGCCTTTGTGGGGTCGGTGTACGCTTCCGGGGCCACGCCGGAAATGATGATTGCCGGCTGGCAAAAAATCAGCCGTATGAAAATGGCCGATGTGCTGGACCTCGATTTTCAATCCTTTAAACGCGCCCTCATCAACCTGGATTACCGGCACGTGACCGGCTTTTTGCTGGGGCAAGTTTTAACGGATATGCTCACCGAAAACTACGCGCATGTAAAATCCTTCCCGGAACTGGCCCGCCTTTCCACCGCAGAACGCCGCCAAAAAGGCGTTAAAGAATTTTACGCCATTAGCGTTAGCCTGATGGACGGCGTTGAAACCGTCTTTTGCGATGCCCAGGCCATCCCTCTGGATGATGACGGTCTGTTTGAAGGCCGCCGCTTGTGCAGCCACATCTCGTTTGTAGACGCGGTGCGGGCCAGTTTCAGCCTGCCCGCCATTTTTGTGCCGCACAAAATCAACATCCCCCCCGATGACGCTCCCTGCCCCTGCCGTCATGGCCTGCGCCCCAACCAACCGCCCTGGCATCTGTACGTCGATGGCTCGGTGAAGGACGATTACCCCATCACCATTGCCGCCAAACTGGCCCGCGCCGACAAGGTCATCGGCATTAATTTAACCAAGGCCGGCTCCAAAGCCGGCATGGTGCTGCGCGGCGGCCTGCCGGAAGTTCAGGGGCGGGTCATCAAAATTATCGGCGACGACCAGTACGAAGCCGACCGGGCCGATAAAGACGTGGCCCGCATCGACCTGGCGACCATTGACCCGGCCATTGGCGATGTGGGCGTGTTTGATTTGAGTATGGGGAACCGGCTGATTGAGCGCGGGTATCAAGCTGTTAAGCAATATTTTGATGAAAAAGGCTTGCGGCCCGCCGCTTCGGCGGAGGAAAACCTGGCCCGGTTGTTCCCGCCGGTACTGGTGGAGCGTTGCCCCCAATGCCGCCAAACGCTGGCAGAGCCGCTGGATGTTGGCAGCGATGACCTCTTTATTGCCGATTGGCCGCCCCTTGCCCCGCCGGAAAAAACCGGCAAACCGGCAAGCAGGTCGCTAAAAGGCCGGTTGTTACACGTGTTGGGTTGGCGATGGCCGCCGGCGGTTTTGGCCCTGCTGCTATTGGTTGCCGTCGGCGGCCTGCAAATTTGGTGGGCGCAGCAGCAACCCGATACCCTGCTCAGCATCATCATTGGCGGGGTGATGTTTGCGGCCTCGACGCTGATAGCCGGGGCGCTCATCGGGGTGTGGCTTTCGGCGTACCTCAAAAACGCCATCGCCTCCCGCAGATTTGAGGACTGACCCGTTTCTCCGAAACCCGTTTGCCAAAATCAGACAATTGCTTATAGTATTTGGCCGGCGCACAACCACTTGTTGCCCGCCGCCCACAATGGCAAATCCCGTATATTGGGGTAATAATTTCCTAGCCACAAGATGTAGTGTATAATGTAGAATAGTCCTTTTTTCGGGCAACTATACAGCCATTGGTTTTGTTTTACCAAAAATCCTGTTTTAACAAAATTTCACCCTCCCTCTACCCCCTGATGAAAGAACCGCGTCGCTCCCTCAAAGGGGGAAATCTCCTCCCCCTTTGAGGAGGAGGGTCAGGGAAGGGGTCGCACCCTGTACAGATACCTTTCCCTGTTGACAAACAACCGGGAAAGTGAGATAATATTACCAGAACAACCGTTCCAGACAAGAGGAGAAATTGGTATGCCTCCCAAAAAACAACGCCCGGCTTCGTATGCCGAAGCCGACATTCAAAGCCTGGATTATCCGGAAAATATCCAGCGCCGACCCGGCATGTACGTCGGCGGCACCGGCGTGGAAGCCCTGCACCACCTGGCGTTTGAGGTAATTGACAACGCCGTAGACGAAGCGATGGCCGACGCCTGCACCCAAATTGACGTAACCATCCAGGCCGACGGCAGCCTGACCGTGACAGACAACGGGCGGGGCATCCCCGCCGGCCTGCACCCGGAAAAACAAAAATCAACCCTGGAACTGGTCTTTACCGAACTGCACACCGGCGGCAAATTCGGCAGCGGGGGGTATTCCACCTCCGGCGGCTTGCACGGGGTGGGCATTAAGGCCACCAACGCCCTTTCGGAATGGCTGCGCGTTACCGTTCAGCGCGACGGCGTGGTGTACAAGCAGGAGCATTGTCTGGGTTTGCCGGTTGGGCCGGTGACGGTCTTCACCGAATCGAACAAAAAAATCGGCGCATTGGACAAGCGGGGATACCAGACGGCCATTAAAAAACATGCCGTTAAAAATCAGCAAACCGGCTCAACCATCTCTTTCAAGCCGAATGTCGCGTATCTGGACAGCATTGAATTTGAATTTGATGCTCTGGCCCATCGCTTGCAGGAAATCGCCTTTCAAATTCCCGGCCTGACCATCGACCTGGCAGACAAACGCAAAGCCAACAAACGCGGAAACTTCCCCAAACGACATTATCATTATCAGGGCGGCCTGATTGAATGGGTGCAGTTTCTGAACGACGGCAAGAAGCCGCTGCACAAAAAGCCGGTCCACGTCCATGAAACCCTCCGGGTGGATGCGGGCAAAGCGGGCGATGTAACCGTGCAAGTGGAACTGGCCCTGCAATACCACACTGACACCAACGACCCCGACGGCCTGATTATCTCTACCGTCAACACCATTCCCACGCCGGACGGCGGCAAACATGTCTCCGGGTTTCGGGCCGGGCTGACCAAGGCCATCAACACCTTTGCCGATGAAAAACGGATGGGCAAGGGAGGCGCCGTGAGCGGCAAAGACGTTTTGTACGGCTTGAGCGCCGTCCTCAAAATTCTTATGCCGGACCCGCAATTCACATCGCAAACCAAAACCCAGCTTGCCTCCGATTATATTCAGGGCACAACCAACTCCGTTACCTATAACGCCCTGCTGGAAGCCTTCCGCAAAAATCCGGCGCTGGGGCGCAGTGTGGTTAAACAGGGGCAGGCGGCGGCCCAGGCCCGGCAGGCCGAAGCCAAAGTGCGGGCCTCGATTATGCGCAAAAGCATCCTGGAAGTGAGCGACCTGCCCGGCAAACTGGCCGATTGCGACTCGCGCACCCCCCCGATGCTGACCGCGCTGTACATTGTTGAAGGCGACAGCGCCGGCGGCTCGTGCAAACTCGCCAGAGACCGCCGTTATCAGGCCATTTTGCCCACCCGCGGCAAAATTTTGAACGTGTGGCGCACCAACCTCAACAAGGCCATGAGCAATACCGAAATTTCTTCCATCATCAGCGCCATCGGCGGAGGGGTGGGCACCGATTTTAACCTGAATGACATGCGCTACGGCATGATTGTGGTGATGGTTGACGCCGATGTGGACGGCGGCCATATCGGGGCCTTGCTTTTGACGCTGGGCTTCAAATTCATGCGAAAAATGGTCGCCGCCGGACGACTCTTTTGGGCGGTGGCTCCCCTGTATCAAATTGTCACCGGCAGAAAGCAATATTACGCCTACAGCGACGCCGAGCGCGATAAAATCGTCAAACGCCTGAGCGGCAAAATCGAAGTGCAGCGTTATAAAGGTCTGGGCGAAATGAACCCGGAACAACTCCGCGAGACGGTCTTTTCCATTGAAAAAGACAAACTGGAGGCAGCCAGACAAGCAATTGAAGACTACGAAACCGCCCGGAACGCCTACACCAACGGTAACGGCAACGGCGACGACAAGCCGGTTTTTCATCCCGTGCCCCTTAACAGCCATCTGGTGCAGGTGACAATTGAAGATATTCACGCCGCCCAGCAGGCACTGGAACTCTTGATGGGGTCCTCTGTGCCGCCGCGCAAAGCCTGGCTCATTAACCAAATGAGCGAAGACGATAATCAGTAAAGGTAAAACCGTATGACTCCCGAAAAAGTATCGATGGATGCCCTGCACAGCCAGTCAACCGTTCAATTTGCCCGGATGCTCAAAACCGCGTACCTCAATTACGCCGTAGAAACCATTAAAGACCGCGCCCTGCCCGATGCGCGCGACGGCCTGAAGCCGGTGCATCGTCGCATTCTGTATACCATGTATGAGATGGGCTTGCGCTCAAGCGGCAAACATCGCAAATCTGCCCGCGTTGTGGGCGATACGATGGGGAAATACCATCCCCACGGCGACGCCGCCATTTACGACGAGATGGTGCGAATGGCCCAGGATTTTTCCATGCGAATGCCGCTGGTTGATGGGCAAGGGAACTTCGGTTCCATCGACGGCGACGGCGCTGCCGCCATGCGCTACACCGAAGTGCGGATGGCGGCCCTGGCCGAAGAACTGCTGGCCGACATCGACGCCGATACCGTCGGCTGGCAGGATAATTTTGACAACACCCTGCAAGAACCGCTGTGCCTGCCCGCCAAATTTCCCAACCTGCTGGTCAACGGCAGCGAAGGGATTGCCGTCGGCATGGCCTGCAAAATCCCGCCCCATAATCTGGGCGAAGTGTGCAATGCGCTTATCTTTATGGCCCAAAACTGGAAGCAACGGGCCAAAATTACCGTCAACCAGTTGATGGAGCTTATGCCCGGCCCCGATTTTCCTACCGGCGGCATCATTTATCGCCGGCGCGAAGAAAACGGCGAATTTGTTGACATCATTCGGCAAGCCTACACCACCGGACAAGGTAAAATTATTATGCAAGGCGTGGTCAGCGGCGAAGACAGCGCCGGCAACCCCGCCAGCGATCTGGAAAACGCCCGCCGCCTGATCATCACCGAAATCCCCTATGGCCTGAATAAATCAACCCTGCTGGCCCAGATTGCCGATGGGGTGCGTAACGAAAAAATCAAAGGTATCAGCGACCTGCGCGACGAATCGGACTACGAAGGGATGCGCATTGTCATCACCGTCACGCGCGGCTACCGGGCCGCCCCGGTGCTGGAGCAACTCCTCAGCAAAACCAGTCTCAAATCAACCTACGGCGTCATCAATCTGGCCCTGGTAAACGGCGAACCGGAATACCTGCCCCTGGTGCGGCTGCTGACCCTGTTTGTGGAACACCGGCTGGAAGTTATCACCCGGCGCACCCAACACGAGTTGAAAAAACGCGAAGCCCGGCTGCACATTGTAGAGGGGCTGCTGACCGCGCTGGACGCCATCGACGCGGTGATTGAGACTATTCGCCGCTCTCGCACTACAGACAGCGCGCGGGCCAATTTGATGAAACAATTCAAGCTCAGCCGGGAGCAGGCCACCGCCATTTTAGATATGCAGCTGCGTCGGCTGGCCGCCCTTGAGCGCAAAAAATTGCAGGATGAACGCAAAACGCTGCGACAGCGCATAAAATACCTGAAGAGCCTGCTGGCCTCCGAAGCCAAACGCCTGCAAGTGGTCATTGAAGAAACGGAAGACATCAAGGAAACCTACGCCACGCCGCGCCAAACCGTCATTCTGGAACGGGAAGGCAAAAACGGGCTGGTGACCAAAGAAGACCTGCTCAAGCCGAAAGGCCCGCAAATCATCGCCGCCACCACGCGCGGCAACCTGTACCGGCTGCCGGCCAAAGGCTTCAATGGCCGGCAAACGCCCGGCCTCAGCAAACGGGCTGTTGATGCGCCCCTGTTTTATCTGCGCACCGAAGCCGAAGATATGGTGCTGCTCATTTCAAATCGGGGCCGGGCGTGGTATGGGCCGGTGTACCGGGTTCCGGATAAAACCACCAATCTCGATATGGGCCTTGAAAAGGGGGAAAGCATCATCGCCGCGAATGTGATAAAAGGCCGGGAAGGTTTTTTGACGCTGGCCGCCACCAACGGCAAAGTTAAACGCACCGCGTTAAGCGATTTATCCGGCAGCGAAGGCAACTGGAACACGGTGATAGGCGGCCTGGAAGCCGATGACCAGGTGATTATCGGCGGGCTAACCGACGGAACCGCGCAGGTGATGCTGTTTACCAAAAACGGCAAGGGAATCAGATTTGCAGAGGAATTGGTCAACCCGCAGGCCGGCGGCAGCGCCACCGGCGTAGTCGCCGTTAAACTCGCAAAAAACGATGTGATTATCGCCGGCAGTTTGGCCCCCGCTGAAGACAAAGGCTATGTGGTCCTTATCGTGAGCGAACAGGGCTGGGCCAAACGCATCCCCTTAAGCGAGTTCCCCGGCCAGGGACGGGGCGGGCAGGGGGTGCAAACGCTCAAGATTGCAGCCGCCACCGGCCCGGTTGTGGCCGCCACCGTCGCCGCCGAAAAGAGCAAGGTCAACATTATGTCCGGCAAAGGGCGACGGCATCATCTGGATGTGAAACAGTTTGCCGAAGCGAACCGGGTCAATCGGGGCAAAAAGTTGTTCGATTTCGGCCTGGACGACACCATCGCCCGGATTGTGGCGTTTTAGACAAGCACAAAAACAGGGGTTTCCCCTCTCCCTAACCCTTTCCGCCGTGGGGGAGAGGGAATCTTTCCCACCGTGGGGGAGAGGGAATCTTTCCCGCCGTGGGGGAGAGGGAATCTTTCCCGCCGTGGGGGAGAGGGAATCTCTCCCCCCTCAAGAGGGGGGAATAAGGGGGGAGAGAATCACAGCCTTCAATTATTGACCGGGACATTATTTTGCCCCGCCACCAATTACTTCAAAACCAGCGGCACATACACAACCGTTGGTTCCACGCCAATGAATAAAAGCCCCTTGTTGGCGCTCATCTGCACATTGCCGGCCCCGTCTACCACCTGTACATAAAAACCGCCCAGTGGCACATCGTTAATCAGGCCGACCCACAGGCCATTGCCGTCAGCCGCTGCCGGCATCGAAAGCTCAACGCTGCGGAGGGTGTAGGGGGCGTTCAAAGGCCGATAGGTGATAATCACGGCCTGAATGCCGTTGTCATCCGCCGCATCCACCATCGCCCGAAAGCCGTTATCGAACAGAAGCGCGCGCGTTTCCCAAATAACCGGGGCCTGATAATCGTCTGAACTATCGCTGTAGTACAACCGCACCGCCATATCCGAATACACCCGCTCCACACTCCGGCTGCCGGCATCGATGGCCTGCTTGAACTGACCGGCCACAATCACCAGATTATCGCGGTCGGTGGCATCGGTTTTGCCGAAGCGATTGACCGCCCAGATTTTGGCGGGGAACCAGCCGCCCACGTTCAGGGCCGGTTCGGTCAGGCGCACATCGGTGATGGGCCGGGTGATGAGCGGGTTAAAGTCTGTATAATCGGTGAAGACCGCCGTCCACAGCACGGCCCCATGCGATTGCTGGCCGGTCAGGCCGGTGACATCGACGGGAATGGCAGCCCGGGGCTGCA
The DNA here is from genome assembly GCA_024278015.1 of Chloroflexota bacterium. GTDB lineage: Bacteria > Chloroflexota > Anaerolineae > 4572-78 > 4572-78 > JAJRUC01. Next base: position 928 of record JAJRUC010000277.1, on the reverse strand, counting down.
CCGGGCGGCCCGGACTGGCCTGAATTTCGCTGTCCAGATGGAAATAATCGCCGCCGGCCGCGCTGCGCAGGGTTGGGGTCAACGTCAGCGTGCCGGTGATGATGCTCAATTGAATATTGCCGGTGGCTCGCGGCACGCGGGTCAGTTTGCGGCTGAAGGTGGCCGCCACGGCCCGGTTTTCGATGGGCTGTGGCGCGTCGGTGGCATTGACCTTGAGCATGGGCAGGCCGTACAGGGTGGCTTCCAGCAACACTTTTTCATGATACACTGAAAATCCACCCGCCGGGGCCGAACCAAGATAGTATTTTTTAGCCAGACGCAAGGCTTCGCCCAGGGGCATAGTCGTTTCCGCGCCCAAAAATCGGGTGAACAGGTGCATCAACCATTCGGTGTACTCCGGCGAATCATCGACGCCGTAGCCGAAGCCGGTATTCGCCACCATCGCGCTGGATTTTTGGGCCAATGCCTGCGGAAAATCGGGATTAACCGGGAAGGGCGCGCCATTCTGGTCGTAGTAGATGGCGTTCACGTCGCCGTCGGGCATATTCAGGCCGCTATGACAGCCCATCGAAAAGATGATGCTTTGCGAAATGGAATTGCTGGCCGTGATGTGCGAATTGTAGAACAGGTCGGCGCTGGTGTAACCCACGCTGGGCGAAGCGGGCAGGGCGCGCCAGGCTTCAAAATGGGCGTTGACCGACACCAAATCGCGGCCGGGGGCGTAGTCCGTCCAGGCGGCGGTCAGGTCGGCCAAGGTCCAGCTATCGTTAATGAGGGTATCTTGCGTGGTCACGCCCCATGTGGAAACGGTGTCTGAAATCAGGCGGGCGCTATCGGTTAAAAAATCGTAGGCCGTTACCAGCACATCATCAACGGTGATGATATTGCTGCTCAAATAGGCGTTGATGACGGTAGTAATTTCGTCCGG
>JAJRUC010000276.1 GCA_024278015.1 Chloroflexota bacterium | reverse complement strand
CCCCGGCCTGATGTATCTTTACACGGGCAACTGACAATCCACAAAAATACTTGGCGGCCGGATACAGGACTTTTCTCCTATATTGTTTTTGACACAACCAGACGGACCTGTTATAATTCAGTCATAAAATATTATGTAAATTTATGATTGTCTCATAACGTCTGGAGAAGCCTGTATGAACAATGCGCCCTACCAAAATGCCGCCCATGATTTTTTGGATGCTTACGCCAATACCAACTATCTGCGCCCCCTGCGCGGCGAATTGCTGGACAAATTTTACGTTGACCGCGGCCGGCAGTCTGAACTCCGCTCTCTGCTCAGCGAACTGACCGCCGGCGTGCAGGCTTCGCCGCCCAGCAATACCAAATTTTTGTTTGTAGGCCATACCGGCTGCGGCAAAAGCACCGAACTCTCCAGACTGGTCAACATCATCGAATCCGGCAACGGGCGCTACCAGTTTGCCAAAAACGTCTTTCTGCCCATCCAGTACTCCATCAGCGAAGTGGTGGGCCTGTACAATATTGAATTTGTTGACCTGGCCCTGTCCATCATCATCGGCATTTACAAAGAGATGGAACGGCTGGGCCACGTGGTTGACGACAGCGCCGCCCGACGGGTGTACGACTGGCTTTACCAACACGATGAAATGTTTGAGGAGGAACAGGAGAGCATATCCAACCTGAAGGTGGGCAGTCTCATCCGGCTGATTGATGTCCGGCTCAAAAGCGAGGGTGAGGTTCGGGAAGAAATCAGAGGCCGCATCCGCAAATACATCCCGGAGTTGATTGACCTCATCAACCAAACCATCGACGAAGTGGCCTACGTAACCGGCAAACACGTGCTGCTTATCATTGATGACCTGGATAAAATTCAGCCCCTTGATGCCGCCCTCAATATTTTTCGGGAACACGTCAAGAGTCTGACATCCTTCAAATGCTTTGTCATCTACACCGCGCCCATCTCCTTGCTGTACGATTCCCAATCCAAACACGTGGGTCAGTTTCTGGAAACGCACTATATGCCCATGTTCAAGGTTAAACACCGGAACGGCAGCCCGGTTGACACCCAAAGCGAAAACGCAAGCACCCTGCGCGAAATCATTCACCGGCGCGTTCACCCGGACCTGTTTGAAGAAGGCGTGGTAGAGACCGCCATCTACCTGACCGGCGGCATACTACGCGAATTTATTCGCATTATCCGGGGATGCTGTGTATACTGCCACGAATACGAAATCGGACGAATCTCGCACAACATCATCGAGATGCAAAAGAACAAGCTCAAGAGCGAATATTATCGCATGCTGGAACACGAAGACTACATGCAACTGGAGCGCGTTAATCGCACCAAAAGCCGGGCTGATGTGGATATGCGCCACCTTGAATCGCTGTGCGTGCTGTACTATCCCAACGGCAAAGGCTGGTTCGACGTGCATCCGGTAGTGAACGAATTGCTCGATGAATGGCAAAAGGATACCGCGCCCCCACAAATTGTTTACGGTGATTGAGGATAATGGGTTTACCTGACGAAACAACGGATACCGGCCGGGAATTTGATGACCTGACAAACCTTTTTGCCGATGAAATTCGGATGATGCTGGCTACCCTGAAAATGAGTCGCAGCGGGGGGCTGTCTGTGGCCGAATGTAAAAACCTTGACCTGCAAGCCGGCCTGTTTGAGTACTTTCAGCAGCGGCTGGCCCAGGAAGGTATTTATCTTTACAGCTACCAGATTACCGAAGACCAGCTCAATCTGGTTAAAAATCTGTCCGAGCTGACCGACCAGCCCCGCTTTAAAAATCTGGAACTGACCGGCAAATACAACAGCATCGTTATTTTTGCCCACGGTCTGGAAACCTTGACCCCGGACGGCCGCACCCGCTTCTTTCAACTTTTGAACTTTCTGCGAGACCGCTTCGCCTTTATTGCCCAGCCCATCGTTTTGTGGGCCAGGCCCGCTTTCGTCACCGAAATGGCCCGTTCCGCCCCCGATTTCTGGAGCTGGAAGGGGGAATTGTTCAGCTTCCCCTCTGATTCATTTGAAGTGGCCGCTGCCAAAGAAATTCGCTCCGGCAAATTGCCGCCCACCACCCAATACACCCGCGCCATTTTGCAAGACCCCGATTATTCAATTTGGGCCGACCTGTATTTGCCGTTGAAGGCCACTTTAACCTCGGAAACGTTTCACGCGCTTTCCTCTCATCAGACCTTTTCAGAAGAAGAACTGGCCCGGCTGCAAGCCGTCTTTTCCAAAACAGATACGGCGGCGGCGGGTGAAGTAATTGTGCAGCAAGGCGAACCGGGCCGTAAATGCTACGTGTTATTGCGCGGCGAGGTTGAGGTTCTGGTGACTGATGCGCCGGGCCACGAAGTGACCATCTCTCATTTGAAGCGGGGCGATTTCTTCGGCGAAATTGCGCTTATCAAAAATGTGCCGCGCACGGCCACCGTCAAGGCCGTCCGGCCATGCGAATACATTGCCCTGACCAAACCCATGCTCCGGGCCGAAGCCGGGAAAATTGCCGGTTTACTGGCTCTGATGGGCGACGTGGCCGAACAACGATTCGAGGCCATCGCCCAGGCGTCGCCGGAAATGATGTCGCCGTTGCGGCGTTTTGCCGGTCAACACAGCCTGAGCCAACCTACCCCCACCGACGCCGTCGAACTGGTGAGCCAAAGCCAACGCACAGTGGTGTTGGGCAACGCGGGCACAGGCAAAACCACTGTTTTGCGCTATATTACGCTTAAGCTGGCCCAAATAGCGCAAGAAAGCCTCATAAAAAAAGACCTGCCCCTTGCCATGCTGCCCATTTATATCCGGCTGAACAGCCTGAAATCCGCCCAATCCATCGAAGACCTGATTCTGGATGTACTGCGCGGCTACGGCTTTGTAGAGTTTGATAGCGAAGCGGATGTCAAACGGCTGCTTCAGGGCCAAAAGCAAGACATTTTGCAAACCGCGCAATTCGTTTTGATTATGGATGGCCTCAACGAAATTCCGGGCGACATGACCCGCATCAGTCTGGTTTCCCGGTTTATAGACCAGTACCCCGCCCACCGATACATCCTGTCGTGCCGCACGCAAGACTATCGGCCCATCAGAGGCTTTAAAACCGCCCAACTGGAACGGCTGACCCGCCGCGATATTGAGACGTTTTTGATAAAATACATGGGCCGGGAACGGGGGCGCAAAGTAGCCCGCGAAATTTACGCCGACCAGCAATTGATTGACCTGGCTCAAACGCCGCTGGCCCTGTACATGTTCACCCAAATCACCAAACAGGGGACCAAAGGTCTGCCCAAAAATCGTGGCCTGTTGTTTGAAGATTTCACCGAAAACCTGCTGGAACGGGTCGATTCGGAGTGGTGGAAGCTGTTTGGCCGCTCAAAAAGCGCCACCCCCCTTTCGCTGCGAAAAGGGGTGCTGGCCCGGCTGGGCTACGAAATGCAAAAAGGGCAAACCTTCACCCTCTCCAGAAAACGATGGCTGAAACTGATTGCCCACGAAATTGCCCGCTACAAAAAGAACACCCCCGGCAGCACCCGGTTCGATACGGTGAAGCTGAGTACCCTGGAGGATATTCACAAAGAAATCAGATTCAGCGGCCTGGTGCGGTACGGCGGCAACACCGACGCCAATCAGATAGAATTTGTTCACCACAGCTATCAGGAATTTTTTGCCGCCCAGTTGCTTAAAAACAACATCGAAGCCGCAACCAGGCTCATCGCCACTCCGGAAGGCCTGAACCAGTGGCGGGGCGTGGTGGTGCTGCTGTACGGCATCACCCCCCATAAACTGGCGCTCTTCGCCGCCATTCTGGGCGAAACATACAACTACGCCCGCATCTGGCTGGCGGCCCAATGTCTGGCCGGCTCCGGCGAAGAGATTGCCCTGACCACAGACCGGCTGGAGAAACGCCTGCCCGAAAGCCAACGCTTTAGCCTGCTGTTCAGCGTGGGGCTGGCCGGCCACCAAACCGGCCGCTACGCCGAAGCCCTGACCTACCTGCTGTCTGCCTCTGAACTGAAACCGGACAACGCCGAAGTGCAATACGAACTGGGCGCGCTCTATCGCCAGCTTAACCAGTATCCGCGCGCCATTACGCATCTGGAAGAGGCCATTCGCCTGCGCTCTGATTTTGTGGACGCCTACAACCAACTGGGCATCACCTATCACAACCAGGGCAAATACGAAGAAGCGCTGACTATTTTTATGGCTACCACCCAACTGGAGCCGACCAACGCCTACCACTATTACAACCTGGGCACCGTCCGAAAAATCCTGAAAGATTACCACGCCGCTTACAAAACCTTCCGCATCGCCGTCGATTTGAAACCGGATTACGCCGAAGCCGTGGCTCAGGCAGATTTGCTGCAAAAAGCGCTGGCTTCCGGGGTGATACACGTCCTGAAGAGCATCCCCATGCTCAGTAAATTAACGCTGGAACAATCGATGCTGCTGGCCAGGCAACTTGAAGTGACCGAACACAAGGCCGGCAGCATCATCTTTCATATGGGAGAGATGGGCGACACCTTCTACATCATCGAATCGGGGCGGGTGCAGGTGCTGGCCCCCGATATTCAACGCCCGTCGTCCGCCGGCCCGTCAAATGTCATCAACGAGCTGCAAGCCGGAGATTTCTTCGGCGAAATCGCTCTGCTGCGGTCTGTGCCCCGCACGGCCACCATTCGCTGCGCCACCGACGTGCGTCTGCTTGAGCTGAACCGCGAGGATTTTGAGCAAATTATCAACCATCACCCCTCCATCGCCCACAATCTGGCCGAAACCTCCGGCTCCCGGCTGCTGAGAGACCGGCAGGTGGGCCGCCGCGCCAAAGCCGGCGAATTTTACGACCCCTCGTATTTGCAGGAATTGCTGGAGCGTCAAAACGAAGTGACCGTGGTGATGGGCGATATTCACGGCTCAACATTTTTGACCAACAGCGTCGGCCCGGAACTGATGATAGATTTTCTGGATGAATATCTGCTGCGCATGTCGAACATCATTGTGAACACCGGCGGCGCTATGGACAAAAGTCTGGGCGACAGCGTGATGGGCGTTTTTGGCAAATACCCGGACCGGCCCGGCGAAAGCGCCACCAGCCCGGCCATGCGCGCCCTGTTTGCCACCCTGCAAATGCGAGAAGCCTACCTGACCCTGCGCGAGGAATG
>JAJRUC010000275.1 GCA_024278015.1 Chloroflexota bacterium | reverse complement strand
ATCAACGCCCTTTGCCACCGCGATTACCGCCTCAAGGGGCGGCGGGTGGAAATTCGCATGTACGAAGACCGCCTGGAGATGATTAGCCCCGGCGGTTTGCCCGGCTACATGACCGTCGATAATCTGGTGGACGAGCATTTTTCGCGCAATCCGCGCCTGGTGGCCGGCATTTTTGAGTGGGGCTACATTGAAGAACTGGGCCTGGGCATTGACCGCATGATTGAGGAGATGCTGCAATTTGGACACCCCGCCCCCGAATTTATCGCCACGCCGTATTCCTTTACCGTAAAACTCTTCAACGTCTTCGACCGCTCGCCGGTGATGCAGTGGGATACCAACATGAACGAGCGCCAAATGCGGGCCATGACCTTCATCAAGGAACAGGGACGCATCACCAACCGGAATTATCAGCACCTGTGCCCCGATATGAGCGCCGAAACCTTGCGTCTTGATTTGGTAGACCTGGTTGACAAGGGGCTGTTACTGAAAATCGGCGATAAAAAAGGGACGTATTACATCCTGAAATAATCATCACCCGCCGGTTTGGTGAATCCGGGGTACAAGACGATAATAAGGGTAGTTTGATAATCTTTGCAAAGGTAGTTGTATAATTTATGAGGCGGTCGAAAAAATATTTGGCAGTACTTGCCGCATTGGGCACGGGCTATCTGGCCGGTCGATATATAAAACATCACTCCAAAGAACGTATCAGCGGCCCCCGCTACCTGATTATCAATGCCGATGATTTTGGCCTGAGCGATGGCGTAACCGAAGGTATCATCAAAGCCTGGCGAGAGGGCATGGTCACATCCACATCGGCAATGGTGAACATTGAGGGCGCCCCCCAACGCATTGCCACGGCGCACCAAAGTTACCCCACCCTGCCCATTGGCCTGCATTTGAACGTAACCGCCGGCCGGCCGGTGCTGCCCCCGGAGCAGGTTCCTACCCTGGTTGACGAGCGCGGCTATTTTCATGACCGGTTCACGGTTTTTCAGCATTTGCCGCATATTTCGCTGGCTGAACTGCGGGCGGAACTGAACGCCCAGGCCGAGTTGCTGCTTGCAACCGGGGTTGAGTTTGACCACATCGACTATCACCAGCATTTGATGGTGACGCACACGCCCTTCTATCCGCTGGTTACAGAAATGGCTTGCAAGTACGGCGTGCCGGTTCGACAGCCTGTGCCGGAATATATCTATGGTCAGGTGCGGGTTAAAGGCGCAAGTAACGGGGCGGTGTGGCAAACCGCGCTGAAGTTTGCCACCCAGTACCCCAATCTGGCCGTGCGACTGGTACCCACCTTTATCCCCTCAACCTACAAGCGGCAGGCCGCGTTTTTGCAGGCGCAGGGCGTAAAAACAACCAACTGGTTGATTGTGTCTTTGTATGACAAAGCGTCGGTTGAGAATCTTGTTTCGGTGATACGACAACTGCCGCCGGGGGTCAGCGAACTGGTGATGCACCCTGGCTTTGTCGATGAACAACTGGGGGCATTGGGGGGGAATTACATTCAGCAACGCCGGCACGAGCTGGCGATGCTCATTAACCCGCGCGTTCAGGACGCACTGCGCGAGTACAATGTTACGCCGGTCGATTTTTCGTTTGTGGCCGCCCGGTCCGGCGACGGCTAATCGGCTTTGGATTTGGCCGACGCTTCTTCTCTTAAAATGCGCCGCAACACTTTGCCCGCCAGCGAAATCGGCAGTTTGTCTTTGAAGACCACCCGGCGCGGCACTTTGTAATCGGCCAGTTGCTCTTTGCAAAATTGCCGAATTTCGGCGGCAGTGGCCGATTTGCCCTCTTTAAGCTGGATATAAGCCGTAATCCGTTCCCCGCGCACCTTGTGCGGTACGCCGATGACGGCAGCGTGTTCCACGCCGGGGTGGGTGTACAGCACTTCTTCCACCTCGCGGGGGTACACATTGTAGCCGGCGCTTAAAATCATGTCTTTTTTGCGGTCTACAATGGTAAAGTAGCCGTCTTCATCCATTGTGGCGATGTCGCCGGTGTGCAACCAGCCGTCGGTCAGGGTTTGAGCCGTGTCTTCCGGGCGCTGCCAGTAGCCGGTCATAACCTGCGGCCCCTTGATGAGCAATTCTCCCGGCTCATTAACGTCCAGTTCTGTAACGCCATCTTCAATATCAACAATTTTTGAATCGGTGCCGGTGGTGGGAATACCCACCGTGCCGTATTTGCGCAGGCCCTGCCGGGGATTGACATGCGTGACGCTGGCGGCTTCGGTCATGCCGTAGGCTTCGGCTATTCTGGCATGGGTGCGGCCTTCAAACCGCTCAATAATTTCGACGGGCAGGGGCGCGCCGCCGCTAAAGCACACCTTGATGGAGGTCATATCGATTTTATCGATTTCCGGGTATTTGAGGACAGCTACATATAAAGCCGGCACGCCCAGAAAGAAGGTGGGGTGTTCGGTTTTGATGGCGTTGACCAGGCTGCTCACTTCAAAACGGGGCAGCAACACCAGCGTGGCGGCAATGTGCATACCCAAATTCATAATGACCGTGCCGTACACGTGGAAGATGGGCAAAATGACGATGGCCTTGTCGTCCCCTTCGGTGTGCCCTTGCAGCAAAAAGCTGCGAATTTGAGCCACGCTGGCGGTCAGGTTGCGGTGAGTGAGCATGGCCCCTTTGGGCAGGCCGGTGGTGCCGCCGGTGTATTGCAGCGAGGCCAGGTCATCGGGCGTTAAGTCAACCGGCGGGTGGAGGGCATATTTGCGGCTGACCAGGTCTTTAAGCGCCAAAACCTGCCGGTTGTGGTAAGGGACGCTGACCCACTTGCCTTGCCGCCGCAATTCGATGGGCAGCAGCAGTTTTTTGACCGCCGGCAAATAATCCTGTACGCCGGTGACGATGATATTTTGCAGATTGAGTTTTTGGCAAACCGCCTCTACTTTGGGAAACAGCAAATCAAGGGTGATGACCACGTTGACCCCGGCGTCGCCCCATTGATGTTCCAGCTCGCGCTCAACGTACAGGGGGTTGGTCAGCACGGTAACGCCGCCCAGCCACAAGGTGGCATAATAGGCAATGACAATCTGGGGGCAATTCGGTAAAATAATTGCCACCCGGTCGCCCTTTTTAATGCCCAGCGATTTTAGCGCGGTTGCCAGTCGTTGCACCTTTTCCAGGAGCTGTTTGTATGTTAGCCGGGCGCCCAAAAAGACCGTGGCCGTATGACCGGGGAATCGGTCTGCGGCAAGGCGCAGATAGTCCGGCACGGTTATATCGGGCAGGTCAAGAGTGTGGGGTACGCCGTCATCGTAAAATTTAAGCCAGGGTTTTTCCATAATTATCCTGTACCATTCAACCTTAAGACAAGTATACGAATTTTTTGACTAAAATTCAATACATGCGCCTGATTTAAATTATGATTAGTACCAAATGATTAGGCTTGCCGCCGAAAATTTGCTATACTTGATTATAGAAATTCCTTTTTGAACCTCCGGCAGAAAGATAACTATGGTTTTTAACCTGAAGACAATGGCTGCCTTCTTTTTGCGGCCGGTATTCATTCTCAGAGAATACACCCTGCAAAAGTTCCGCTTCGATATTGTGGCGGGGGGCACCGTGGCTGTCATTTTATTGCCGCAAGCCATTGCCTACGCTGTGGTGGCCGAACTGCCGCCGCAGATGGGCATTTACGCGGCCACGCTGGCGGCTGTCGGCGGCGGCCTGTGGGGAGCTTCCAGCCATTTGCACACCGGCCCCACCAATACCTCGTCTTTGCTGGTGCTGTCTGTGTTGCTGCCAATAGCGCCGCCGGGGTCGCCGGAATTTATTGCCGCCGCCGGCTTGCTGACCATCATGGCCGGTCTGTTTCGGGTGGTGATGGGCCTGGCCCGCCTGGGAATTTTGGTCAACTTTGTCTCCGATTCGGTCATTGTGGGCTTTACCGCCGGCGTGGGCACGCTGGTGAGCGTGGGCCAGCTTCGGCACTTGCTGCGACTGGATTTTGCCGGCGAGACGAGCGTGGTTGGTATTATGGAAAGTGTTATCCGCCACCTCCCCGAAACCCATTCCTGGAGTTTGGGCCTGGGCTTGAGTACCATTATCCTGTTGTTGCTGCTTAAGCGCCTGGCCCCCAAATGGCCCGCCCCGCTTATTGTGCTGGTGGTGGCTTCGCTGGCGGTGGGCGTTTTCGGATTACTTGACAAAGGTGTTTCCGTGTTGGGCCAATTGCCGCGCGGTATGCCGCCGTTTATCAATTTGTCGTTTTTGAATCTGGACGTCCTCGGCATATTATCTACCGGCGCGCTGGCCGTTGCCGCCATTGGTCTGGTAGAGGCCACTTCCATTGGCCGCGCCCTGTCTGCCCAAACCGGCGAGCGCCTCGACAGCAATCAGGAATTTATCGGGCAGGGCGTGGCTAACATCGTGACCGGCATGTTTTCCGGTTATGCGGCTTCCGGCTCGTTTTCGCGCTCGGCGGTAAATTTTGAGGCCGGGGCCAGAACATCAATATCCAGCGTCTTTTCAGGCTTGTTCGTGTTTGCGGCCACATTCATCTTTGCCCCCTGGGTTGCCTTTTTGCCCCTCGCCGCCCTGGCCGGGGTGTTGATTGTCACCTCCTTCGGCATGGTTGACGGCCGGGAAATGCTTCGTATTTGGCGCAGTTCCAGGGGAGACGCCATGATTATGTCGGCCACGTTGCTGGCTACCCTGCTGCTGCCCCTGGAATTTGCGGTTTTAACCGGCATTCTCTTTTCGTTTGCCCGCTACGCCTTTAGAACCAGTATGCCGCGCGTGCAGGTGGTGTTGCCCGATGATGATTTTAACCATTTGATACCCCGCCCGCAAAAAACGCCATGCCCGCAATTGGGCATCGTTGATATTTTGGGCGATTTGTATTTTGGCGCGGTAAGCCACGTGGAAGAGGCCATCAGAGATTATCGCGCGCACAACCCGGACCATCGATTTTTGTTATTGCGCCTGCGCAGCGTGAACCACTGCGATATTAGCGGTATTCACATGCTGGAGGCTGTTTTGCGCATGTATCGTGAAACCAATGGCGATCTGTACCTGATGCGCGTGCCTGGCCCCATTCGGGCCTTGATGATTTCTACCGGCTTTGCAGAGCGGCTGGGCCACAACCATTTTCTGTCTGATGATGGGGCCGTCAGCTATTTGTTTCAGCATATTCTTGACCCGGCTATTTGCATTTACGAATGTAATGTACGCGCCTTTTACGAGTGCCAGAACCTGCCGAAATCCACCTTCCCGGAGGTGGCCTTCCACATGGTAGATATTCCCACTGATGACGTGAACCTGATTTTGCCGCACGATTTGTGGCAGCAGTTGCGCTTTAACAATGGCCGGGGGGCAGCAGAGCCGCCCATGATGGTGCTGGATGTGCGTGAGCCGCGAGAATTCAGACAGGGGCATATTCCGCAAGCGATACTGTTGCCGTTGTCTCGTTTTGTGAATGCGCCGCTGGCCGTAAACCTTGATACGCCCATTGTCTGCGTGTGCCGGGGTGGCCGCCGCAGTTTGCGGGCCGCCGCCATGTTGTCTCGGCAGGGCTTTACCAATGTGCGCGTGTTGCAAGGGGGCATTCTGGCCTGGGCTGCGGCCGGCCTGCTGGAAGCCGTCGATTGGTAACGGCTTTGGAGAAAAGGAGTATAACATGGATGATGCTGTAATCGGCAAAATACCGCCCGCTGATTTGGGGTTTGACCTGGTGCGCGTTACCGAAGCCGCCGCGCTGGCCGCCGGACGCTGGCTGGGCCGGGGCGACCCCGTTTCGGCAGATATTGCCGCCGCCGAAGCCATGTACGAAGGCTTGAACACCGTTGATATTGACGGGCGCATTGTGGTTGGCGAAGAGGGCAAGGTGGGCCGACATTCTCCCCTTGACAGCCAATGTAAAGTATGAACCGGCAATGGCCCCCTTGTAGATGTGGTGGTTGACCCCGT
>JAJRUC010000274.1 GCA_024278015.1 Chloroflexota bacterium | reverse complement strand
TTCATCGCCCGGCGACGGGCAAACATCCCGGCCATGCCCGCAATTTGCAAACTGTCTGCCAGCCGGGCCTCATCCGGGGGAGGTTGCGTGGCGTAGGGGATGGGGATGGCCGCTTTATTCGCGTAGCAAGCAACCGCTTCCCCACACAGCAACATCACTTCCTGAACCATCATTCGGCTACGCAACGGGGGCAGCGGCAAAATATGCACCCGGCCGTCCAGCACCCGCACTCTCACTTCCGGCAGGTCAATTTCTACGGCGCCATTGGCAATACGCCGCTGCTTCAGCCGCTCTGCCAGCCGGTACAGGCCGGAAAACGGTTCTTCGGTCAGCCGCAATTCGGCTTCGGCGTAAGATAATCGCGTGACGCGCACCCAACTGGGCGCAATTTCGATATTTGTCAGACGGCCCGCAGTATCAATATCCAGCCCAAAAGAAAGTGCCGGCGAAACTTCTGCCAGGCCCAGGCCCAGCATCGGGACGATTTCCGGTGGCAGAATGGGAACCGTCTTGTCCGGCAGGTACAAATTTGCGCCGCGCGCGCGGGCTTCCGCTTCCAGCGGGTTGCCGGCTTCCACCAGGGCGGCCACATCGGCCACGTGAACCCACAGCCGCCCCGCCTCAAAGCTGATGGCGTCGTCGGGGTCGGCGCTACCGGCGTCGTCAACGGCAAAGGCCGGCAGGTGGGTCAGGTCAAGCCGGTTTTCTTTCGGCAAAGGGGGCAAGGCCAATGCCGGCGGGTTGGTGGGCAGGTTAAGCCGCAGCGGGTGGGGGTTGCGGGCGGCAGGCCAGTAGTTTAACGCCAGCAACAGGGCGTGCGCGTTCTCCGGCGTTTCGGCCCGCTTCAGGGCGCGCAGCAGGCTGCTTTTGGCCTGCTGCCCGGTTGCCGCCAGTTCAACTTCCGCCATGTAGCGCCGGTCTTCGGGCGCGATGCGGCCCTGGCGCACCCGGCCCACAAAATCGCGCCAGGCTTCGGCATCCTGCGTTTTTTGGCGGCGGGCGGCCTGTTCAGCGGCCACAGATTCCGGGGCAATCGTCGTGATGCGCTCCGGGGTGCCGTGGAAATACAGGCCATCGACCACGTGCTGCCAGGCCGCCCACACCGAGGCCGGGGTGACAGTATCGTAAATCCATTCGGCCAGTTCCGCCAGCGACACGGTTTCACCGGCCAGCAATTCCCACGTCGAATGAATATCGCCGGGGGGAGCGGCGAGTTCCGCCAGGTTCTTCAATGGGCCGGGATGCAGCAGCAGCACATCTTTGGGCCGCACCTTGAGCGTTCTGCCGGTGGGCAGGGCAATTTCCGGTTTATCGCCCGATTTTAGCACGCGGGCGGGGTGGGTTTTGTACAGCACCAGGCTGTTTTCGGGCAGGGCAGGGTGGGTCATTGTCTTCCTCATTATCGATTACGGTTTTTCCAGCCCGTGCCGTTCCAGCAGGGGGACATCGGTCATCAAGCGACGGGTTTCGCCATCGGCCACAATGCGGCCTTCATCCATAATGACCATGCGCGGCAATAGTTGCTGCACCAGGCGCATATCGTGGGTGGAAACCAGCATTGTTTGCGGCAGGCGGTGCAACAGGTTGATGAGATTGCGCCGGGCGCGGGGGTCCAGCCCGGCAGACGGCTCATCCAGGGCCAGAATTTGCGGTTCCATAGCCAGCACAGTGGCAATGGCAATCCGTTTCTTTTCGCCCAGGCTGAGGTGATGCGACAGCCGGGGGGCGTATTGCGCCATGCCCACCTGGGCCAGCGCCCGCTCAACCCGCGTCCGGACGGTTTTTTCCGGCAGGCCCATGTGCAGCGGGCCGAAGGCCACGTCTTCAAACACCGTCGGCGAGAAAAGCTGGTCATCGGGGTTTTGAAACACCAACCCCACCCAGGCCCGGATTTGGGGCAGGTTTGATTTTTGCAGGGCCACATCCCCCACCCGAATATTTCCTTCGCCGCGCAGCAGACCGTTCAGGTGCAGCAGCAGCGTGCTTTTGCCCGCGCCGTTTGGCCCCACCAGAGCCACTTTTTCGCCGGGGGTCAGGGCGATGGCAACATTTTGCAAGGCGATATGCCCATCGGGATACCGGAAATTGAGGTCCGAAATTTGCAGGGTGGTGGGGGCAAAGGTCGGCGGAGGGGCCGGTTGGCCGGCAGAGGGATGAACAATGGGCATCGAGATTCTCTTTTCGGGTTAAAAGGGCAGCCGGCGGGCCGCTAATTGAATTAGTATCAGCGCCAGCAGGCCCAGACCGCCGCCCAGCCAATCGGCGGGGGCGATGGTGTGGGGGGCCAGCGTTTGGATGTGGCCGCGATACCCGCGCGCCAGCATGGCCTGGTAAACGCGGGCGCTGCGCTCGTAGCTGCGTAAAAAAAGCTGGCCGACCATGTAGCCGGCCACCCGCGCTCGTTGGCGCACAGAGCCGCCCAGGCCGCCGGTGCCGGCGAGACGGGCGCTGCGGGCTTCTCTGGCCCGCAACAGGCGGATGGCTTCATCATTGAGTACAAAAAAATAGCGATAGGTGAACGAAATAATTGCCACCAGACTGGCGGGCAGCTTCAAATGGCGCAAGGCGTGCATCAAATCCGGGAAGCGGGTAGTGGCCGTGAGCAAAATAACACCCAGCATCGAAAGCCAGCTTCGGGTTATAATGCCGGTGAATCGCCACAAACCGGTATCGGTGACGACAATGCGCCAGACCCCCACCTGCCCGCTGATGAGCGTTTGCCCCGCCGTGGAAAAGATGACGGTTACAGCCGCCAACGCAAAAGGCAGGGCCACCAGCGACCTTCGGAAGATGCGGGCCGGGTTCAGCCGGGCCAAAATCGACAGGAACAGCGCCAGGCCGGCGCTTAGCGCAAAAGCGGGCCACGCGCCATCGGCAATGAGCAGATTAGAGGCGATGAACAGCAGCGTCCACACCACTTTAACGCGGGGGGCCAGACGATGGACGGGGCTGTCGGCCGGTTGGTAAAAATCTAGATTGGCGGCAGAAAGATTCATGGCGGTTAATTACCGTCGGAAGCAACAGTATCGGCGGGTTTGAGTTTGCGGCCAATGCCCCAGGTGAGCAAGGCCACGCCCAGCAAGCCGATTAATCCGGCGGCAACAGTCGAAACCTGGGCCTGACCCAGCCAGGGGACGGTGTAATTTGAGAACACGTTCAAGGGCGCGGCCAGGGCGTTATTCATAAAACCGATGTCGGCGGCGATG
>JAJRUC010000273.1 GCA_024278015.1 Chloroflexota bacterium | reverse complement strand
CCGCCTGCGGCTGCCTCCCCTTTTTCCGCGCAAGCCGACCCGTCGTTGGTAGAACCCACCCCCCGCGTGTCTCACGCCGGAGACATGGCGCCGGTAGCCGTCAACCCGGCAGAGTTTGCCCCCCTGACCGCCGATACAAGCGGCTCATCGGCTACCAACCTCGATTTACTGATGGGCGTGACCATGCGGGTTACGGTTGAGTTGGGGCGCACCCAGATGACCATCGAAGAGATACTGGAGTTGGGGCCGGGGGCGGTTATAGAACTGGATAAACTGGCCGGTGAGCCGGTAGATGTTTTGATTAACGGCCGGCTGATTGCCAAAGGGGAAGTAGTGGTTATTGATGACCGTTTTGGAGTACGCATTACCGATGTCATTTCCCCCGCGCAACGGGTGAGTTCGTTTCGATAGGCTTTGATGATGCTCAATTTTTTACAGAATACCCAAAAACGAAAGCCGCAGTGGGGCTGGTGGATTTTTCTGTTGGGGGTGGGGGTTGTGGCGGCGGTTATGTTCGGGCCGGCATTCAATCCGCAGCCGGCCAACCCCGCGCCCACAGCCGCCGCGTCGCCCCCCCCGGCTGCCGATGCCGGCTCGTTTTTGCCCGACTATTCGGCGGAAGACGACCCCTTTTCCGTGACTCAGGCTCAGGAAGACCGGCCTTTGTGGCAAGTTGGCCTGGACGTGGTCTGGAAATTTATGCTGGTCATCGGGTTGCTGTACGCCACGTTGCTGGGGCTGCGCCGGCTGCAAAAAAACAAGGTTGGGCAATCTGCCGGAAGCGCAACGATTCAGGTGTTGGAAACGGTGGGCCTGGCCCCGGGCCGGTTTTTGCACCTGGTAGTGGTGGGCGAAAAAACCCTGCTGCTGGGGGCCACCGACCACCAACTCTCTTTGCTGACCGAACTGAAGCCGGAGACCGCCCCGTTGTCCGCCGATACTGCGACGGATGACGATATGGCCGGGCGCGTAGCCGCAGACGCATCGTTTGCAGATGCTCTGGCCGCAAAAATGGACGAACAGGCTGTTACCTATCATCCCCACCCGCAACAACTGACCGCTTCAATGGGCGATTGGCAAACCACGTTACACACCATCCGGCAGGAAATGCAGCAAATTAAAGATATGGCGGGGAGCAAAGAAGAATGAGCCGCACACAAAAATTACTGACAGGCGTTGCCCTGGTGGTACTGTTGCTGTCTGTTACCGGCTGCGCCGGCGCCGGCGCCGGCGTCGATAACATTTCCGTGCCCGCCATCGACGTGGGGGGCATTCAGATTGAGGGCACAGACAACCCCCAATCGGTCAGTACCGGCTTGCAAATGCTCATTTTGCTGACTGTCCTCAGCCTGGCCCCGGCCCTGCTGGTGATGGTCACGTCCTTTACGCGCATTGTCATTGTGCTGTCCTTCATCCGAAGCGCAATGGCCCAGCCGCAAATTCCCCCCAACCAGGTTTTAATTGGGCTGTCTCTGTTTTTAACGTTTTTTGTGATGGCTCCCACCTTTAACGACATCAATCAAAACGCCCTGCAACCGTATCTTGACGGAGAAATTGACCAGCAAACAGCCTACAATGCGGGTATTGCCCCCGTCAGAACCTTCCTGTTTAAGCAAACCAGGGAGCGGGATTTGGCGTTGTTTGTTAATATGGCCGCTTTGCCCCGCCCGGAAACCCGCGATGATATTCCTACTTACGTCCTTATTCCGGCCTTTGTCATCAGCGAACTAAAAACCGCCTTTCAGATGGGGGTGCTTATTTTCATCCCCTTCCTGGTTCTGGATATGGTTATTGCCAGCGCGTTAATGTCGATGGGGATGCTGATGCTGCCCCCTTCGTTGATTTCCATGCCGTTCAAGATATTGCTGTTTGTTATGGTCGATGGCTGGCATTTGATTGTGCGGTCGTTGCTGGTTAGTTTTGGCAGTTAGCGGTTGAGGAACGTTTATGACAGAATCGTTTGTGATGACGGTAGGCAGAGATGCCTTGATTGTGGCCTTGATGGTGGGCGCACCGATGCTGGGTGTGAGTTTGCTGGTAGGGTTGGTGGTCAGTTTGTTTCAGGCTATGACCCAGATTAATGAACAGACTCTAACGTTTGTGCCTAAAATTGTGGCCTTCGGCATGATTATTCTGTTTTTAGGCCCCTGGATGCTGCAACAACTCATTTTCTTTACGGTCAAATTGTTCGATTTGATACCTCAAATGGTGCGCTGACGCCGGTGACGCGCCTTGTCTTGAGTTGAAATTAAATATATTCCGCAGGGACACGATGTCATTGTGTCCCTGTTTTTTTGCATACGCTGTCGTAACCGGCTACAGTACCGGCAAGTAATTCCGGGGAAGATTAATAGCAATGATAATGAGGAGGAAACCATAATGAGGGCGCAGGCTGTTGCACCGGCGGGGCAGTTTTTAGATAGCGATACAATCATTCAAACGCTAACGACGGGTCTGGAAGGTTATTACGTTCACAAAAAAGTATTGGTTATCATCCCGGACCACACCCGCACCCTGCCCCTGCCCTTTCTGTTTCGGGCGGTGGCAGAAATTTTGAGCAATACCAAACAGCTTGATTTTATGGTGGCTTTGGGGACGCACCCCCCGCTATCGGCGGCGCAATTGAATCAATTGGTGGGCATAACCCGGCAAGAACGCGAAACCAGGTTCAAGCGCATCGGGTTGCTGAACCATGCCTGGGATTCGGCGGAGGCGCTAACCCGGATTGCCACGTTGTCCAAAGCCGAAATGCAGGAAATTGCGGGCGATAGCTGGCATTTTACCCTGGGGGGCGATGTGCCGGTGAACATCAATCGCCGGATTTTTGACTACGACCACCTTATCATTCTGGGACCGACCTTTCCGCACGAAGTGGCGGGTTTTTCCGGGGGGGCGAAGTATCTGTTTCCGGGCATT
>JAJRUC010000272.1 GCA_024278015.1 Chloroflexota bacterium | reverse complement strand
GTCTTGCCACAGCGATTCATTCAAATTCAAAATATCGGCGGCTTCTTCTTTGCTGAAGGAAACCGGCTGAACTTGCATAATCCAGTCCAGTTTTTCGGCGGCTGAAAGGTTGGGGTCTGTGTCGGCCCGGACTGCATCCAGAAAAGCCAGCACATTATCGGCCACAGCCAGTTGCGTGCGGGCGACTTCCGGGTCCGGGCGGCTGTACAAGGGCGTCACCCGGCTTTCGGCGCGATTACGCTCCGCTGCGGTAGCAAGTTCGCTGGGGTATGATATGCTCGCCGGGGCGGTAATGTTTTCGGAGGCAATATCATTGACTTTTAGCTGCGAAATGGCGCTGGGGAAAAATTGGGTTTCCAGGATGGACACACCGGCAGCAATGAATAATACCGCCACAGCCAACAGCTTGATGACTTCGCCCCGGCCAAATTTTTTATTTGATGATTCCGGCATCCGGTTTTGAAAAGACATAAACAAGGGTCAAACGAAAGATAATTGGTCAGTTTAACAGCGAGCGTACTATCCGGCTGATGCGTTTGCCGTCGGCCCGGCCCTGCAACTCTGCCGCGAGGCGTTGCATGACCGGCCCCATAGCAGCCATACCGGATACGCCCAGTTCGGTAATGACGGCGTTGGCCCGGTCTGTAATTTCGTCGTCAGAGAGTTGGCGGGGCAAGTATGCGTTTATGACAGTCAATTCCTGCGTTTCGCGCTTGGCCAGGTCTGCCCGTCCGGCCTGTTGATACTGTTCGATAGAGTCGCGTCGCTGTTTGGCCTGCTTGCTTAAAATAGCCAGCGTCTCTTCGTGGCTCAATTCGTGTCCCCTGTCAATTTCCGCATTGCGAATGGCGCTTCGCAACAGGCGCACGGTTTCTTTTTTCAGGCTGTCGCCCGCTTTCATAGCGGCCTTCAGGTCCCGGGTTAGTTGGTCTTTCAAGTGCATGGGCATCCTCAATTAATTACCGCCTGCTTTTCAGACCGATGTAACGGCAAAACAGTTGCGCCATCGGGGTGCATTACACCTTTGAAAAGTTCAGCGCGTTGCCGACAACAACGGTCAACTCATTCCAGTCAAACGGCTTCAACAGAAAGTCCGCTGCGCCGGCCTCTAAAATTTCCTTGCGCCGGTCCAAACCGGAAGTCATCACCACGGGGATATCCCTGAATTGGGGAGATTCTTTTAATTGGTGCAAAATCTCCAACCCATGCCGCACGCCCAAATGATAGTCGAGCAGAATTAAATCAGGCGCTACGGTTTCCACAACGTCAAAAATTCGTTGCGCATCAGACAAAACAGCAGCTTCGTAGCCGTTTAGGGTTAGCACCTTGGCTATCAACTGACATGTTAAAGGTTCATCGTCAACAACCAGTATCTTTGGGGGTAATAGCATAAAACCGGTTTCCTGCAATGTTATTAAATGTCTATCCGTAAATTAATTACGCCGGGTGATGGTCAGGCCAGTTGAGGTTGAAAACAACCGGATGCGCGCTTTTTACCCCCTCCCCGGCCACCTGTGCCCTTCGGGTATCCCCCTAAAGGGGGAGGGAATTTCCCCCCTCACAGAGGGCGCGAAGCGGTTTCTTCATCAGGGATTAAGGGGGGAGCAATTACAACCTCACCAGCTTGTTGTTTGACAATGAGTGCCACAAGTATTTTACGGATAGACACTAAGTCAAATTATACCATATCGCTTGCACAACTGCCAACAGCCTTGGTTGACTCGCTCGAATTTTCTTGCTAAAATACGAATAGTATCTATTACAAATATTTGCAATAAGCACCCGGAGTAAACATTATGACCCTCGCGCCGATTTTTCCGCTTGTCCAAAATATCACCCTGCCCCCCGCCCTGCACATCCCCGACGGCTTTTTAAGTCTGGCTGTCGCCCTGATTTTCTGGCTGGTGGCTATTGTATTTATAGCCGTCGCCGTGCGTCAAACCGATAACCGCCTGGGCGATTACCAAATCCCCTTGATGGGGGTGATGGCCGCGTTTGTCTTTGCCGGCCAGATGATTAATTTTCCGGTGGCGGGCGGCACCTCCGGCCATTTTCTGGGTGGCACGCTGGTGGCGATAGTTCTCGGCCCGTGGGCCGGGATACTGGTGATGACCAGCGTCATTGGCCTGCAAGCGCTGCTTTTTCAGGACGGCGGCCTGTTGGCGATGGGCGCCAACCTGTTCAATATGGGGTTTCTGACCATCACCATCGGCTATGGCCTGTACCGCGCGTGGCCCGCCAAACAAGGCAAGCCGGGGGCGGTGGGCGTGGCGCTGGCGGCGTGGCTGTCGGTAATGGCGGCGGCGCTGGCAACCTCGCTGGAACTGTGGTTCAGCGGAACCGTGGCCCTGTCTGTGGTGCTGCCCGCCATGCTGGGCGTTCATGCCCTCATCGGCCTGGGAGAGGCGGCCATCACCGTGGCGGCCTTGCGTTTCATTCAAAAATCGCAGCCCAACCTGCTGACCGAAGCCAACGCGCAGGCCGGCGGCGGGCGCGGCTGGGTTGTTGCCGGTCTGGCGCTGTCCGGGGCCATCGTACTCTTCTCGCCGTGGGCTTCTGCTTCCCCGGACGGCCTTGAGCGCATCGCCGCCGACATCGGT
>JAJRUC010000271.1 GCA_024278015.1 Chloroflexota bacterium | reverse complement strand
GCGGCTCTGGGCGATTGGTCGGGGCAGGGTTTCTTCCATGTTTTATCGCCTACAATATCAAATTGATAAAAAACCAGCCATTCCTTGAAGGAGTCGCCGTCTGTATCAACCCGTTGAATTTCGCAGACCCGAATATTGGCGTTGGGGCCGGCGGCGAAGGCTTCTTCAAAATCAATCAATTTGCCGCCACTGAGCAGACGCGCCGATTCAACCACGTATGGCTCCAGGTTGACTCCCAGCAAACGGGCCAGTAATACAATAGCAATACCCAGCACAATCACCAGGCTGAAAACAGCGGCGATAGCTCCGGTTAGATATTGAAAAACACTTTTGCCAATAGCTACCATAATCAAACCCCGAAATATCAGGCGGAAAGAGGCAGCCCCAAAGACGGGGCAACCCCAAGGAGAGCAAGATAACATAATATTACCATTTTTTTGGCGTTACGTCAACTGAGGTGCAAGACTTGGGGTATTTCGGTTTTGGGGCATATTTTTAACCCGGCAATAAATTTCTTGATGCAAAAGCAAACGAGATGTTCGTGTGTCCGCAGGGGCGCGTTGCAACGCGCCCTGTGCGCAGGCTTGCCCCCAAACTGAAACGCACCCTGAGACTTTCGCCAAAAACAGCCTAAAAACGGCCCACCAAAACGCG
This sequence comes from Chloroflexota bacterium, assembly GCA_024278015.1. Classification (GTDB taxonomy): domain Bacteria; phylum Chloroflexota; class Anaerolineae; order 4572-78; family 4572-78; genus JAJRUC01. Next base: position 6,029 of record JAJRUC010000271.1, on the reverse strand, counting down.
GTCTTTGCCGGCTAAATCCCGGCGAATCTCAAACCCGGCGCGGGGGCAATGCGTTTGGGCCAATTCAAGCGCGGCGTCCCCTTGCGATGCGCCTGTTTCGATGAGCAAGTGGCCGCCCGCTTTCAGGATGCGCGGCGCCACGCGCAACAGGCCGGCAATGGCAGACAGGCCATCAACGCCGTCGGTCAGGGCGCGGCGCGGCTCAAATTGCCTGACTGTGGCGGGCAGGGTCGGCAAGGTTGCCGGGGAAATATACGGCGGGTTCGAGACGATGATATTCACCGGCCCGGAAAGCCCGGTCAGCAGATTGGCGCACAGCAGTTTAACCTGATTGCCGACGTTGTGCCGGCTGATATTTTTTTGGGCGATGGACAGGGCCGCCGTTGAAATATCGGTGGCGATAATGCGGGCTGCGCTGTTGACGGCCAGCGAAACGGCAAGGCAACCGCTGCCCGTACCCACATCAATGACGGTATCGCCGGCCCGGATGCGCTTCAGGGCCAGTTCAACCAGTAATTCCGTTTCCGGGCGCGGAATGAGGACCGCCGGCGAAACAAAAAACGGCAGGCCGAAAAATTCGCGTTCGCCGGTGAGGTAAGCGACGGGCGTGTGGCGCAGGCGTTGTTCCAGCAGCGTTTGGTACCGGCGGGCCGTTTGCGGGGCAAGGGCATATTCGGGGTGAGCGTACAGCCAGGCCCGCGATTGGCGCAGAAGATGGGCCAGCAGCACTTCGGCGTCAAGGCGGGGCGTTTCAATGGCGGCGGCCTTAAGGGCCAAAATTGCGTTCGTTAAGGCAGATTTAACGGTAGCGGAGGGGGGGACGGGTCGCTTGGCCATCGCTTATTCGCGGTCAGGCTTGTTTTGGGCGCGTTTGTTCTCTTCTTCCAGGGCCATCAGCCGGGCGCGCAGGGAATTGGGCACCGCGCCGCCCGCATCCAGAATATTCAGCGCGTCCGTGGCCGGCAGCGGGTCAACAATTTCTTTGCCCAGGGCGTAGTCGTCTGCCTTGTCCGGCAAATTGGAGGCCGGGGCTTCGGTGGCGGGCGCAGCCGGCTTTTGGGCCAGTTGCAATTGCATGGCGCCATCGATGATGGCTTGCTGCACCATGTCAATCACTTCATCATAATCGGTCAACAAAAAGGCCCCGGCGGTTATCAATTTCCGATTTTCCGGCGTGTCTGTTTTATCGACCAGGACGGGCATACCGCGCAAGATGGCGGCCTGGGCGCGGGGCAGGGTGGCGGGCGTATCTTCGGGTAGCAATAGTACCATCGCCAGCGAATCAACCAGAATATTGCGCGCGGCGGCGGCGGCCCGGCTGAAGGGCGCATCCGGGGCAAAGGGACCAAGCAGCGCGGCCCGCCCGTCGCTCAGGGCGTTGTCCAGGCGGTGGGTGGTGCGACAAAAGGCCGCAATGCCCATCGGCAACACAGCTATGCCAAAACCGGTTTCCGTTTGAAGCATGGTTTCAAAGGCCAGTCTATCCAGCCCTTTATCGTAACTGCTCACCAAACCGATATTTTCATTGACCAGCACCGGAGTCAATGTTTTAACAAACTTTTTGGCGCCGGGGGCCGGATCCGGTTTGCCTAAAATGGTCACGGTCGGCTCTGTCAGCAGCGACAGGTTGCCTTTGGCCCACAACACAAGGGGCTGTTGGATGGGGGGCAGGGTGTAACCCAAACGCGCCGGGTACTGCGGGTGACTGAGCGGCACCACGGTTATGCCCTCTTTTTGCCACGCTTCAATCCGTTGCAGTTGCTGCGAAAACGTATCGGCGGCGCGTAAAATGCCTTCCGCCACCGACAGGCCGACTTCAAAATGGACGCTCAGTTCGGCGGCAGACAGGTTAAACAGGGCCACAATGGATTTACCTTCCATTAAAACCCATCGTTGGGCAATGGGTTTAAGCGTTTTTAACGGTAATCCGCCGGCTTGCAGGAATGCCAGCCAATAAGCGGCTTCCTTTTCCATAACGTCTCCTGCACACAGTTCAAAAGTTGTGTTTTGATAAAAATCTGCTTAAAACGAGTATATCATCCTTTTGGCGTTTGGTAAATATTGCGCCGATGGGGTCAGGGCAAACGCATCTTGTTTTTTAGTTCAACGAGAATCTTGTTGTAATCTTGCGCGCCAATGCCAAAAAAGCCAACGCTCCCGGCGAGAGACGGGCATCTTTACGTGAAATGATATGCAATTGGCGTGAGAGGCCAAGCCCCGGCCCCTGCAACACGGTCAACACCTTCTGCTCCAACTCAAGGTCAATGGCACAGCGGGAGACAAAAGACAGTCCTAACCCTGCCGCCACCGCCCGCTTGACCGCTTCGCAGCCGTTCATCTCCAGCGTGCGCCGTGGCTTGATACCAAGAGTTTCAAGCGTATTGTTCATCACCTGGCAAGTATCGGAGCCTGCCTCACGCACGATAAAGATTTCTGATGCCAGATCTTCCGCCGACACGTTGGTTTGTTCCGCCAGTCGATGTTCCTTTGCCGTGATGAGTACAATCTCATCGCTGACAAAGGGTTGTATTTGCAAGCCCGCCGCCTCAACAAAGCCCCCCACAAAACCCAGGTCAATTCTACCCGTCAGTATCTCGTCCACCACCTGGCTGCTATTGCCGATAGAAAGCGTCACCTCCAGACCGGGATAGTGGCGACCAAACGCGGCTACTATCTGCGGCAGGAGATAGATTCCCGGCGTGGAACTGGCCCCAAGGCGCAAGTACCCCCGTTCCAAATCTTCCAATTCAGCCAGGGTACGTTGCATTTCACCGGTCAGGTCAAACACTTGCTGAGCATAGCGATAGACCGCCCGCCCTGCGTCGGTCAGTTCGATGCCGCCCCCCAGCCGGTGAAAAAGGGCGGTTCCCAACTCAACCTCCAGTTGGCGCACGCGCTTCGATACATTTGGTTGGCTGGTATACAGTTCTTCCGCTGCCCGCGAGAAACTCCTCAGCCGGGCAACGGTATGAAAGACTTTGAGACGCTGGAAATTCATATTTAATATAACCAAACAGTTATAGGTTCCATCACTTAATGACTATTGAATTATAGCTTGTTTTCAAGTAGTATACCAATACAGTATTATGCAATGGGCAATATCTGAAGAAATTGTTTTTACAATTTACGCCTTGTTATGCCAGGAGGCAACATGACCGATTCTGCCGCAGCGTACCCGGTTAAATTAACTTCATTTTCGCACGGCGCGGGCTGAGCCTGCAAAATCGGCCCGGCCGACCTGGCGCAGGTGCTGCGCCACCTTCCCCTGCCCACCGACCCCAACATCCTTAACGGCTTTGAACACGGCGAAGACGCCGCCGTCTATCGCCTGACCAATGAGTTGGCATTGGTTCAATCGGTGGATTACATCACCCCGGTAGTGGACGACCCCTACACCTTTGGGGCCGTCGCTGCCGCGAATGCCCTGTCAGACCTGTACGCGATGGGCGCTCGACCTGCCCTGGCCCTCAACCTGATTGGCTATCCGGTCAAAAGTCTGCCTCTCGGCACCCTGAATGAAATTTTGCGCGGCGGGGCCGACAAGGTGCTTGAAGCCGGGGCCGGCCTGATTGGCGGCCACTCTATTGACGACCACGAACCCAAGTACGGTCTGGCAGTTACCGGGCTGGTGCATCCCGACCGGGTGGTACGCAACTCCGGCGCTCAACCCGGCGACCGGCTGGTGCTAACCAAACCGCTGGGGCTGGGCATCATCACCACCGGTATTGACCGGGGACTGGTGGACGAGGCAGCCATCAAGCAGGTAGTAACAGTGATGACCACCCTCAACGCCGGGGCTGCCGAAGCAATGCTGGCCGTTGGTGTTCACGCCGCCACCGACGTGACCGGCTTCGGGCTGTTGGGCCACCTGCACGAAATGCTGGCCGGCGGCGGCGTTGGAGCGCAAGTTGACCTGGGCGCGGTGCCGGCGCTTGATGAAGTCTGGAACCTGGCTGCCGCCAACTGCATCCCCGATGGCTCGCGCAACAATTTCCGCTACCTGGGTTCCTTTGTCACCTGGAACAAGGCGATTGAGCGCTCGGCCCGAATGGTTTTATGCGATGCCCAAACTTCGGGCGGGTTGTTGCTGGCCGTATCCCCGGAGCGAACCGACGACCTGCTGGCCGCGTTGCAGGAGCAGGCCACTCCCGCCGCCGCTGTCATCGGTGAAATAGTAGCCGAAGACCCGGCGGGGCGTATTACAGTCACCGGTCATTAGTTTCCACTCAAAGATAGTCATTCAATCCAAAGGAGAACAACCTGTGAGTACAGCAATCCAAAATACCCTTCTTATCATTAACGATGGCCCCTACGGCAACGAGCGGGCTTACAATGCCCTGCGTCTGGCTCTGAATCTGGTCAAGCGCCCGGAAACAGCAGTTCGTATTTTCCTCATCGGCGATGGAGTGGCTTGCGCCCGACGGGGCCAAAAAACGCCCGATGGTTTTTACAATGTCGAGCGCATGCTCAAGTCGCTGGCCCGACGGGGAGAGGTGGCTGTTTGAGGGAGCTGTCGCGCGGCTCGCGGGTTCGAGCCTGAAGACCTGCTTGAGGGTACGCTGCCCGGCAGTATGGATGTGCTGGGCGAGTGGACGCTGGCGGCAGACAAAGTGGTTGTCTTTTGAGAATCTTTACTGGAAGGAGCAAATTGTGAGTGGTAAAACAACCTTGATTTTAGGCGGCGGCATCGGCGGCATTGTCACCGCCAACGCCTTGCGCAAGCGTTTGAGTGAGGAACACCGTATTGTGGTGGTGGACAAACGAGCCGAGTACCTCTTCAGCCCCTCACTGTTATGGCTGATGGTCGGCCGGCGGCAGCCGCAGCAACTCACCAAAGCCCTGCCCCGCCTGCTGCATCCCGGCATTGAGGTGAAACAAGTCGCCATAGAGGAAATTGACCCTGACCGGGCCGTAGTTCGGGCCAACGGCGAAGAGCTGGCCTACGATTATCTGGTGGTGGCCCTGGGAGCCGACCTGGCTCCTGAAGCCCTGTCCGGTTACGCCGAAACCGCCCACAACTTCTTTGACCTGGACGGGGCCGCCGGATTGTGGTCGGCTCTGCAGCGTTTTGAGGGGGGGCGGGTGGCCGTGCTGGTGTCGGCCATGCCCTTCAAATGCCCGGCAGCCCCTTACGAGGCGGCCATGCTGATTGAGGACGCGCTGCGCCGCCGGGGTATCCGCAACCACTGTCAGGTGAAGGTCTTTACCCCGGAACCCCAACCGATGGGCGTGGCCGGACCGGATATGGGCGTGGCCGTGGCCGGGATGATGGCCGCCAAAAACATTGGCTTTCACCCCAACCTGCCTCTGGAGCGTATTGACCCCGCCGAAAAAACCCTGGTCTTCCAAAACGGGCGGCAGGAGCCGTTTGACTTTCTGGCCGCCGTGCCGCCTCACCGCTCGCCGCCGGTGGTCAAAGCATCATCGCTGGCTAATGAGGCGGGCTGGATTCCGGTGGACAAACAGACCCTCCTGACCCGTTTTGAAAATGTCTATGCCATTGGCGACGTAACGGCCATCATCTTGAAGAGTGGCCTGCCGCTGCCCAAAGCCGGTACCTTTGCCCACGCCGAGGGGGAAGTCGTGGCCGCCCGCATCGCTGCCCAAATCGGCGGAAACGCGCTCCGGTCCAAATATGATGGGGTGGGCTATTGCTGGATTGAAGCCGGCGGAGGTTCAGCCGGTTTTGCCGCCGGCAACTTTTACGCCGAACCAAATCCGCTGGTCGGCCAACCGCGTTCCGGTCGGCTGTGGCACTGGGGCAAGGTGATGTTTGAAACTTACTGGATGGGTGAGGGATTCCGGCGCAGCGCAGCCCGGTCGGGCTTAAATCTGGGGAGCAAAATCCTGGGTATTCCGGCCGCGCTGTAGCCAACCTGTCCGAACAGGCATTTATACTCAACCGCGTCATAAAATAACAGTAACTACTCAGGCATCAGAGATAAAGTTACCAGTTAGAGCGGCTTTGCCATTTTTTACCCCCCTCAATCCCCCCGTTGACGGGGGGAAGTGTTACATTCTCCCCCCTC
>JAJRUC010000010.1 GCA_024278015.1 Chloroflexota bacterium | reverse complement strand
TGGATGATGCGCGAATTGGCGAGAAAGAACGGGTCGAATGTCAGCAGCAGGGTGGCGAGGATTGCCGTTTTTTCCGGCAGCAATTTTCGCAACAGCAAAAATATCAGCACGATGGCGGCGCCGGCGGTGAGTACCATCGGCAGGCGCACCGCCACAATGAAATCAAGCGGGTGTTGGGGGATGGCAGCCAACATGGCGTTCAGCCCGGATGCGCCGGATGCGCGCGCGATGACGGGCAAAAATACCCGATGGGTGTATGCCGCATCGAACACCGGGGCGGGCAATGGGACCGGAGAGATGATGGGGTTCAGCGGGGATGCCGTCGCCGTCAACCCGTACCGCGCCGCCAACCCCAGCGCACCAAGCGCCAGCGTCGGCACGCCGGGATAGCCCAGCACCAGCATTCCCGCCCAATCCCGACGCAATATCGCCTGCAAAAACAGCGCGGCAAACCGCAATTGGTCGTCTTCATCGGCAGTCAGAAAATCAGCCAGCCCCACCAGACGCGGCAAGAGCGCCAGCGCAAAAATCAGCACCGGCAAAATCCATCGCCGCGCCGATGCCCACCGGTACAGCCGCAGTATTCGGTTGGTCGCTCCGTCCAATTGCGTCATCAAATTCACTTCACCGTGATGGTGGTCACATTAATATAATCTTGCGCACCATTTTGCACCGGCAGCCGCGCCATCGTATTTAAATCATACATGCCGGCGATGATGAAATAGTCACCGGCGGGCAAATTGGCGGGCAGGGGGATGTCCACCCGGTCCGGGATGACTGCGCCGGGGGGCCATTGGCCGGTGGGAAAATACCCGCGCAGGGGCCGGCTGTCAATTTGGGCGACCAGCTTGCCGCCGGAATCAATCATCTGGACAAAAACGGTGTAATCTGTCTCCAGCGGGGCGTCGGTTTGCCAGTACAGGGTTATGGGCAGGGGTTGGCCGGGCCGGGCCGCCGGCGCATCGATGCTGAAGCCGCGCAACCGGATAGAATCGCCCAGGCGCGTAGATTGTTCGTTGGGGATGGGCGCGCCGGGGGGCAGTTTGCGGCCGAAATAAAGTTGATGGTCGTTATCCCACACTTTATGCACCCAAAAATTTTCTTCCGCCCAGGCCAGATAATCGGGCAGCCAGACCATGCGCAGCGCCCACGGCGCCACGGCCTGCACGTCATATTCGTTTGACATAGCGATGAGCCGGTCTGCCGATTGTCGCCCGGCTTTGATAGCCACCAAGGCGACGTCGCCCAGTGGCGGCGGGGTGCGTCGATTAGCCAGCAATGCGAAAAGTTGGCTGTCACTGATGACAAAATCGGTGGGGCGCGTAACCTGGTTCAAAACGTCGGCGGCTTGCGCCTCTCTGCCGCCGGTGGTGATGTTGAGCCGGCCCCGGTTCAAACGAATCAACGTCGGCGCGCTGAACAAGGCGACCAGCGTCAAAATTGTCCCGAAAATCAGGATGGGGCGGCGTTGCGTGGCCCGAAAATCGCCAAACGTAACCTGCATAAATTCGACGGCCAACAAAATAGCGGGCGGCAACAGGATGATGAAGTGATGCAAAAAAAGCGGGCTGTGCCACATCAACAAGCCAAAATTTCCCGCCAGCCACAAAAGCCACGCCTGCCCGCGCGTTGTTTTGAGCGCAACCGGCAAGCCGGCGCCTGCCAACAGCCCGATGCCCCACAACGGCCGGGCAAACAGAATGAAGGCTTGCCAATTATTGCGCCAATCCCAGGGCGAGACGGCCCGCAAATCCCCCCGAAAGCGGATGGTCTGGTCGTAAAAAGCGGCCCAATTGAAAAAGCTGACTGTTGCCACCAGTGCCATCAGCAGCGGCAGGCCAAAGGCCAGGCCGGCCCGCCACTTGCCCGGCCACGATTTTTCGGCGCGCCAAATGAACCAGGCGACGGGCAAGGCCGTGGCCGGGTACAGGGTTTTGGTCAGCAAGCTAATCGCCAGCATCACGCCCGAAACGGCCAACCAGCGTCGATTTCCGGTTTCGCTGTATCGCCAGGCCGCGCCCACAGCCGACACGGCAAACAAGGTGGCCGGGATTTCGGCCATAATCTGCCGGGAAAGCTGAAAGAACGGTGTGGGAAGGGCCATCATTGCCAGCGCAACAAAGGCCCCCGGCCAGCCCGCCAACCGATGGGCCAAGCGGCTCAGCGTTATCGCCAGCAAAACGAAGGTCGTCAAAATGACCACTCGCCCCCCCACAATACTGAAGCCGAACAGCTTGAAGGCAACCGCCAACCCTTCAACAAAAAGCGGGGCCGACACCGATTGGGTTTGGCTGTACAGGGGATAGCCTTCCGCCACCAGTCGCGCCCACATCAAATAGGCGCCTTCGTCATTGAGCAACCCAAAGGCGTCCAGATTGGGCAATCGCCACAGCACGGCGGCAACCAGACCGACCAGCCACCCTGCGAACAATATTAATTTTCGGTTCTTGAATATCGTCGATTCAGTCAATTTTCTTCACAAAAAAGATGCCGAAAGCCGTAGCCCGACATCTTTGTTTGTTCCATTATTCAGGCAGGGCGCGCAGCCGGAACGCTGCGGCTATTGCTGACGCCCCAATTCCAGCAGGCCCCAATAGGCCGGTCGGGCTTTAAATTCCGGGTACAGCGGATAGGTGATGCTCCAGTACGTTTGCTCATCGTCATCCGTCCAGTCCACATTTGCCAGATAGATGAGGCTCATGGCCCCAATCCACGGTTGCCAGTGTTCGGCGGCATACCGGTACGCCCCCACAATATAGGCGCTTTGCTCCAGTTCGCTCACGGCGTGCCAGTAGTACGGCGAATCTTCGCGCGGGTCTACCGTCCAGCCGAATTCCAGCACCACCACCCGCTTGTCGATGTCGCCGTTGGCTTCCATCACTTTGCGCACGTCTTCAATGTGGCGGAAGGAATAAATCCGTTTGGCCTCCGGCGGGCTGGGGTCGCCGTTATTCAGGGCCGGGTCGTTGGCGACTACATCGGGGTCGGTGTCCGGCGAAACCTTGAACCCGGCGCCGTTAACGCCCAGGGCATCAAAATAGGGGGCCGCGCCC
>JAJRUC010000270.1 GCA_024278015.1 Chloroflexota bacterium | reverse complement strand
CGGCCTACACCTATCTAATGAGCAATCACCCGGTAGATTACCAAATCTGGCTCGATGCCGGCAGCAACGGCTGGTGGGAACGCATTGCCCAGCCGTTGACGCATCCTTACGTGCTGGCCGCCGACTGGCCGCCCAATCGCCTGTGGCGCGACGAAGATGAAGTAGCCACCCAAACCCTGCGCCTGTACCAGTTGGCGCTGGGCTTAACCCGCCGCTGCCGAAAGCACATCTTCATTGCCAACTCAGACATCAGCGAACACGGCCATGAGCAGCGAGGCCGCCTGATGTCGGCTTTGCAGCAAATGCTGCGGCGGCACACGCCGGAACCGGGTTAGCCCCATGCCCCCGGTTTCTCCGTTCACTTTTATGGGCGATAGCGGTCAGCGCGGCGCGTATATTTTGCGCGTGGCCGTTGCCGGGCCGGTGGCCGTGTCGTTTGGGCGATTCAACCACGGCGAAGCGATTCCGCTGCCCGCCGGCGAGTACCTGTATCTCGGTTCGGCGCTGGGGCAAAAGGGGGCCGGCTCGCTGGCCCGGCGATTGCTGCGGCACGCTACCCGAAGCGGCGCCTGGCCGCCGCACCCAATCCGGGCGGCTATGTTGGCCCACTTTCCGGCCGTCGGGCTGGGCAGCCGGCCGCTGTTGCCGCCACCGGCCAAAAAATTGCGCTGGCACATCGACTATCTGCTCAATTGCCGGAACGTTGACCTGACCGGGGCAGTCATCATCCGCGCCGGGCGGCCCCTCGAAGCAAAACTGGGCCGCCTGCTGGCCGCCGACGCCCAAACCGCCATCATCGCCAAAGGGCTGGGCGCAAGCGACATCAAGGGCAATACGCATTTGTTGCGCGTCGGCGGCGATGCGGCGTGGTGGGCTTCGCTGCCGGAGAGGATCTATCCGTTGATTGCTGATAGCTAATGCAAACATTTTGATTTCTCCCCCCTTAATCCCCCCTCAAGAGGGGGGCAATATTCCCTCCCCATTCCAGGGGGAGGGTCAAGGAGGGGGTTATTTTCAATGGAGGACATTTTGAAATACCTTAACTACGGTCTGCTCATTTTTTCCCTGGCTGCCGTGACCGCCGAAATCCTGCACTGGTCGCCCCTGGTGGTCTTTTTTGCCGCCGCGTTGGGGGTTGTGCCGCTGGCCGGATTTTTGGGCAAGGCCACCGAAGAACTGGCCCTGTACACCGGCCCCAAACTGGGCGGCCTGCTGAACGCCACCCTGGGCAACGCCGCCGAACTCATCATCACCATTGTGGCAATTTGGACCGGCGCAACCAACCCGGAACTACGCGAAGGGCTGCTTGAGCTGGTCAAGGCCAGCATCACCGGCTCTATTTTGGGCAACCTGCTGCTGATTTTGGGGGCGAGCATTTTGCTGGGCGGGCTAAAGTTTACCCGCCAACGCTTTAACCGCAACCAGGCCGGCGTCAATGCCACCATGCTTATTTTGGCGGTCATCGCCCTGGCCATACCCTCTCTGTTCAGCCACAGCATCGAAACGGTGAACCGCGCCGGGGTTGAATACCTGAGCATCGGCGTGGCCGTGGTGATGATTGTCGTTTACGTGTTGAGCATCATCTTCTCTTTCCAAACCGAAGACACCCCCGCCGACACCACCCCGGACGATACCCGCCATCAGCCGCAATGGAGCAAACGCACAGCCATCATCGTGCTGATTGCCGCCACCGCCGGCATCGCCTGGTTAAGCGAGGCCCTGGTGGGCGCGGTTGAGCCGGTGGTGGAAGCATTGGGCATCAGCGAATTTTTCCTGGGCATCATCCTCATTCCGCTGGTGGGCAACGTGGCCGAACACGTAGTGGCCGTTCAAATGGCGCTCAAAAACAAGATGGAACTGTCACTGGCTATTTCGCTGGGGTCCAGCCTGCAAATTGCCCTGTTTGTGGCTCCCCTGCTGGTTTTCATCAGCCTGCTGATGAACAACCCCCTGACCCTGACCTTCAACATTTTTGAGCTGGTGGCCCTGTTTGCGGCCACGCTCATCGCCACCTTCATTGCTTTGGACGGCGAAAGCAATTGGCTGGAAGGGGCGCAATTACTGGGCGTTTATGTCATTATCGGCATCGCCTTCTTCTTTTTACCGGCCTGACGATGACCACGCCCGCGCCCAAAGCGCCCTTCCGGCCCCGCCCCGCCCAGCAAGCAATTCTGGCTTATTCCGGCGGCTTGATGGGCGTTTCTGCCGTGCCGGGCAGCGGCAAAACGCACATCCTCTCTTGCCTGGCCTCGCAACTTATCCCTAAAATGGGCAATGACCAGGAAGTGCTGGTTGTGACTCTGGTCAACGCCGCCGTCAATAACTTTCGGCGGCGCATCGACAGCTTTATCCGCGAGCAAAAGCTGCTGCCCGGCCTGGGCTATCGCGTTTGCACCCTGCACGCGCTGGCCCACGATATTGTGCGCGAAAGACCCTCGCTGGTGGGGCTGGACGCCAATTTTGAAATTGTGGATGACCGGGCCGCCGCGCTTTTGCTGCGCGATGTGGTTGATGGTTGGCTGG
>JAJRUC010000269.1 GCA_024278015.1 Chloroflexota bacterium | reverse complement strand
GGTATTGCCGGGCCAAAAGACCAATTGCACGCTTTTGGCGCAAATCGAAGCCGGTTGTTTCGATATTGGCAATAAACTGGTAATTGATTACTATGGATTATGCCCTTACTTTTAAGGATTGGCAAAAAGAAACGTCAATTCATAGACGATTTAAGTCGCAGTATTCTTACGTCCTGCCCAGAAGCAGACCTGCCGGGTTCCTGACCTGACATATCTTTTGCTCCGGAAATTTTAACGGAAACAGAGTGCAAAATCGAAAATAATGTGCTATAATAAATTTTACACAGTTGCGGTAAATCACGGTGTTTTACCCCCTCCCCGCTTCGCGTCCCCCGATGTCGGGGGAGGAGCTAATTCCCCCCGCTTGAGGGGGGACTGAGGGGGGTAAAATGTTGCAACTGCGTAAGTCCTAGTGTTATAATAAATTTTACACAGGCTAAAGTTCAGGAACAGCCTCTCATCTGCCACCCAGCCGGCCATCCGGAGCAAAAACCAAACATAACCCTGTGCAAGGGCGCGCGCCACTAAAATTACCGCATCAAACGGGCTAATTTAACCGTTAGAGCGCCATCTTTCGTGAGCAACAATATCATTCCGGGAAAATTATTTGTAGCTCAAGCTGTTTAAAGGAGGAGGAAGCTATGAATATCTCAGAGCAATCCGGCCGGGCGGCCGGTAACGAAGGGCTATCGTCCCGCAAAAACCTGCCCTGGCTCATCGGCGGGGGAGGATGCCTGCTGTTTTTGTGCCTGCTGGCGTTGATTGGCGGCGGGTTCTTGCTGGGCCAGGGGAAGCTGGATGACCTGACCGCCCGGCTCGGCAAAAAAACGCCCACTGCCATTCTCTCCACTCTCGCCACTCTCTCCACCCCCGTCCCCACCGAAGCGCCGTCGCCCACCGCTGCCGCCTTGTCTATTGCCACCTTCACCCCCACGCCCGGCCCGCCGGCCATCCACGCCGTCACCTTCGCCCTGGCCGTTACCGACGACGCCGAAGCCATTGACCCGGCCACAGCCTTCAAAGAGGGGGCCACCAAAATCCACGCCATTCTGGATTACAGCAATTTTTCCGGCGACGCCGTCTGGGAACGGGTTTGGTACCTGAACGGCGCCGAAATGTTGCGCAGTTCAGCGGCATGGACAGGCGATGAAAGCGGCAGTTTTGATTACTATCTGGAGGCCGGCGGCCAACCCTTGCCCTCCGGCGAGTGGACGCTGGAAATTTATCTGGATGGCAACTTGCTGGCCGTCAATTCCTTCACCATTCAAGCCCCGCCAACCGCCACCCCACCCCCAACCGCCACCCGCACCAAAACGCCAACTCGTACCCCCACCCCCGCACAAGCCGTGGCCGGCGGCGGCGGCACGTATCAATTGGCATTTACCAAATGGGATGGAAATTTCCATTATGTTTACATTGCTGATACCAACGGACGCAATGAAAAGTTCATTGTCAGCCGGGCGGCGGGGCCGTCGTGGTCTCCCGACGGCAAGCAGCTTTTCTTTTACGGCGAAACGGGCGTTGACCATCAGGAACGCCCCGGCCAACCGGGCTGCGGGTTCGGCACCATCAGCAACGGCATCGTCGCCATCGACCTGACCCGGCCCCCCGGCGATGTGTGCGCCACCCAATCCGGGGCGTGGTTCTGCGAGCGCAAAGGGGAGGACAGCCAATCTGTCCCCAGCGACGTTTGCATCGCCAACGGCATCCGCGTTTTCCAAAACCTGGATTGGAAAGAAGGTTCTGCCCGCTGGGCCAGCGTTGCCCCCGACGGCGATTCGGTGGCCTTTGACGGCCGGCCGGGCGGCCCGGATTATCGCATTTACTTCAGAAGCATCACAGACAATCAGCAATACCGCTTTGAACTGATTGGCGAACAGGCCGACTGGTCGCCCAACTCGCAAAAGCTGGTATTCCGCTCCGGGCGCGATAATAAACAGGGCATCTGGATATCGAATCGGGACAATAGCGGCCCGGCGCGCATTACCGCCGGCGGCAGCGATTCGTTCCCGGCGTGGTCGCCCAATGGCCGCACCATCGCCTTCAGCCGGGAAGAAGCCGGCAATGTCGATATTTACATCGTCAATACAGACGGCGGCAACCTGCGGCGCCTGACCACCGCCCCCGGCCCCGACACCCTGCCCACCTTCACCCCCGGCGGCGACATCATCTTCCGCAGCGCCCGCAGCGGCAGTTGGGGCATCTGGAAGATGAGCGGCGGCGGCGGCAACCAGCGCCAAATCATCGCCGAGGCGGGGGTTGGCCCGGACTGGTCGTACAGTAAAATGGACGTGCGCTGATGAGAAACAAACTCAATCAAACGCACTGGCTGTGGATATTGCTGGGCGGCGGAATCATGTTCGTGCTGGCGGCAGTGGGCGTGGTGGGGGCGCTGCTGTGGACTTCTGACCGGCCTGCCCCCAAATCGGTGGCGATAGTCACCGCCACGGCGCCGGCTTCTGCCGTCGCCACGGATACTGCTACGCTGTCGACAGCAGAATCGACGGCTATGCCCACCGATACCAGTATTCCGCCGGCAGACACCCCTACATCCACCCCGAAACCCGTTTCGGGCGATAAGCTCACATTGCCCACGGCCACCCGAACCCCTCGGCCTACCTCAACTGCTACCCGCACCCCCACCGTTACGCCCACCCGCACGCCCATCGCTACGCCCGTGCCCGGTCAATCCGAAGGACTGGGTGTGGGCAATATCGCCCCTGATTTTACGGTGGGCAACACCCGCGCCAGTCGCGTCAGTTTAAGTACGCTGCGCGGCAAAGTGGTGGTGTTGAATTTTTGGACCACGTGGTGTCCCTCCTGCCGCCGCGAAATACCGGATTTACAGGCCGTACACAACGAGTACGGTCCGCAAGGGGTGGTGGTGCTGGCCGTAAACGTAAAGGAAAAGGTTGATACGGTGGCCCGCTACGCCAATGATAATGGCATCAGCTTCAATGTATGGCTGGACGAAGACGGCTGGGTTAGCACCATTTACGGCATCCGGGCCATTCCCACCACCTATTTTATCGACGAACAGGGCATCATTCGGGCCGTTCATTTTGGGGCCATGAACCGGGAGCAAATTACCGTGCAAGTGCAAAAGCTATTGTAATGCGAGTTCGGAGTTTTTCTCAATGCCGTTTTAACCCCCTCCCTAACCCTCCCCCTGTGAGGGGGAGGGAATATTTCCCCCCTCTCTGAGGGGGGATTAAGGGGGGAGCAAAGCAAACGTCCCGAAACTCCGAACTGAGGTTATTGTAACAAAAGGGAGATATTCCGAATGGACGACAAAGGGAAATCCAATTGGCTACAACAGAATCGCCGTTGGGTGTGGATAGCCGTCATCGGATTGTGGGCCGTGGGCTGCGTGATTCTGGCCGTGGGCGGCGGCTTGCTGCTGGGCCGTCGAACCGCCGCTGACCCCGAAAGCGCGCCGGTCGTCGTGGTGGTGACAGAACCGGCGGCGGTGGAAGAGGTTGTGCTGTCCACGCCCGCGCCGCCCACCGATACGCCCGTCCCCCCAACGCGCACCCCTACCGCCAGCCCGCCGCCCACCGCCACCCGCGCCAAAACGCCAACGCGCACCCCCACCCCCACCGAGACAAGCGGCCCTTCGCAGGGCGACCAGCTTTCGCTGCCCACCGCCACGGCCACGCTCCGTCCAACCTCAACCGTCACCCCCACCCCGAAACCGCCGCCGCCCCCCCCGCCGCCGCCTGCGCCGTCATCGTGTCCATTGCCGGGAGTGCAAATCACCTCGCCGCGCGCCGGGGCGTGGTTTACCTCGCGTTACAATTACATTATCGGCACGGCCAACATCCCCAACTTCGGTCACTGGAAGCTGGAATACTCCACCAACCCCAACGGCAACTGGCAATATCTGTTTGAGCGCGATTACCCGGTCGATAACGACAAACTGATGATGCTCGATGCCGGCACCGTCCCTGTGGGGCCGTATGGCCTGCGCCTGACCGTCGTTGATGCAACCGGCAACTATCCCGAACCATGCGTCATCTGGTTCACCAACGGCTATTAAACGGAACTCATAATCGAGGTACAGGATGCCTGATTTAGTGGGCCAAACGCTGGGCAAGTATCGAATAGTAGCCCGTTTGGGACGGGGCGGCATGGCAGAGGTGTACAAAGCCTACCACGCCAGCCTGGACCGCTACGTAGCCGTTAAAATATTGTACAGCCATCTGGCCGGCGAAGCCGATTTTATTGCCCGCTTTGAGCGCGAGGCCAAAGCCGTGGCCGCTTTGAAACACCCCAACATCGTCCAGATATTCGATTTTGATATGCAGGACGATATGTACTATATGGCGATGGAATTTGTAAACGGCCCCACCCTCAAACGGGAACTGGAAGAACGCAGCCGGCAGGGCAAACTGTTCACCCTCGATGAAACCGTCCGCATTATGGTGGCTCTCTGTCTGGCCATCAACTACGCCCACAGCCGGGGCATGGTCCATCGGGATTTGAAACCGGCCAACTTTATCCACACCGACGACGGGCAAATTCTCATCCTTGATTTCGGCATTGCCAAAATGGTCGGTACCACCAAATTTACGGCCACCGGGGCGGTGATGGGCACGCCCACGTATATGTCGCCGGAACAGGGGCAGGGGGAGCGGGGCGATGAGCGCAGCGATATTTATTCGCTGGGAGTGGTGTTGTATCATATGGCTACGGGCAAACTCCCCTTTGATGCCGACACGCCGTATG
>JAJRUC010000009.1 GCA_024278015.1 Chloroflexota bacterium | reverse complement strand
TGCTGTTAAGCGGGCTGCTTGTCTTGCCGGTAGCGGTGTGGGCCGGCATTACCCCCACGCCCACCGCTCAACCCACAAACACGCCCGTGCCGCTCACGCCCACCGCTCAACCCACAAACACGCCCGTGCCGCTCACGCCCACTGCTCAACCCACAAACACGCCCGCGCCGCCCACCAACACCCCAACATCGGGCGGTGGTGGGGGCGGCCGGCCGACAGCCACGCCTGCCCCGCCGGCTGAGGCCACGCCCACGCCCACCGCGCTTGCGCCCGTCACCCTGCCCGAAACCGGCGCCGGCCAGTCTGGCGCTGCCACACCAATATTCATGGCCGGGCTACTGATTGTTTTCCTGGCGGGAGCCGGCATTAAAATTAAACAACAACCCCGTCAGGAGGGCCGTTAAATTGTCCCGGATAAAATTATTGGCGGGAGTCGTCGGTTTGGCCGTTGTTTTGCTGGTGGCGGCTATCGGCCTGCTCTCGAAGCCCACCCCGGCGGCTGAAAACAGCCCTGCCGCCCCCACCCCGCTTTCTGTCCGGGCCACGTCTCCGCCGGCGGCGCAGGCATCGCCCACGCCGGCCATACCGGCGGTTCAGTCCGAAGCCGACGAAATTGTGGCTACCATCAATGGCCGCCGGATTTCCGGCGCGGAATGGGCCAACGCCGTAAAACTGGACGCGGCCATGAGCCGTTTGGCCGGGCAATCCGCGCCGCAACCGGAAGACACGCTCGACCGCCTGATTAACGAATCGCTGGTCTTGCAGGCCGGGCCGTCGGCCCGCGCCTTCACCCCCGCCGAGGCCGAAACCCGTCTGCAAACCTTGATGCGGGGCTGGCAAGTGGCGGAACCGGATTTGACCGCCGTCCTGACCGAGGCGCAGCTAAATCGCGATGAAGTGCTGGCCCGGATTCAAACGCTCCTGACGGTGGAAGACGCGCTTCAGCAAATGGCGGCCACTGGTATCGATATGAATACCTGGCTGCCCCAGGCCCGCCTGCAAGCCGAAGTGGGGCTGTACCAGGCGGCCCCGTTCCGGGAGCCGACCCCCGCCGCCGTGGCCGCTGTATCGCCGCCCGCGCCCACGCCCGCCCTGGCCATATCTGATGCCCCCGCCCCGCCCGCCGATTTGCCCGTCAGCCCCTATCCGCAAGCCGTCGCCCCCGATTTTTCGGCGGAGACCCTGACCGGCGCATCCATCACGCTCAGCCGGTTGCGGGGCAAACCGACCCTCATCAATTTCTGGGCAAGCTGGTGCGGGCCGTGCCGGCAGGAACTGCCCGCGTTGCAGGATGCCTACACCCGCTATCAAAATGACATCAATTTTGTGGCCGTCAATGTCAAAGAGGCCAAAAACACCATCCAAACCTTTGCCGAAAACAACGGCCTGACCTTCCCCATCGTCCTTGACCTGTCCGGCCGGATTTCAAGCCAACTTTATCAGGTGCGGGGTATTCCTACCACCTTTTTTATCGATAGCCGGGGCGTGATTGTTGAACGACACGTTGGCCCCTTGAACGACCAGTCCATCGACAGCTATTTGCTGCCCTTGCTCAGCCCGGCCCCCGATACCGTGGCAGCGGCCGATACGCCGGCCCCGCCCGATGTCCCCACCCGGACCGTAAATCCGGCCCCGGATTTTTCGCTGCCCGATGCGCAAGGGCTTCCCTTCAATTTGAACGAAACCTTGCAAGACGGCCCGGTGGTGCTGGTTTTTTACCGGGGCGTTACGTGAGGCATTTGCCGGCAACAACTCGTTGGGTTGGAAAAAGACAAAGCCAAATTTGAAGAAGCCGGCGCGCAACTGGTGACGCTGGCCGTGCAAAATCAGGACAATGCCGCCAAAACCGTCGAACAGACCGGGGCCACGTATCCCGTTCTGGCCGACGACGGGCATCGCGTGGCCGACCGGTACGGCGTGTACAATTTGCTGCAAGACGCCGTCGCTGCGCCGGCTGTGTTTGTGATAGACCGGGATGGTCAAATTGTGTGGTCTTACATCGGCCAAAATGTAGCCGACCGGCCGGCGAATCAAACGATTTTGCAAAATTTGCCGTAACGTTTGCCTGCACAGCGCCCGGCTTTGCCCGGGTATCGAGGGTTTTCTGTGTAGTACTGTGTTTCCTGGGGAGGAAAATATGGGTCGCTTTTTAAGCAACATTTTCAGACTGGTTGTCATTGCCGCGAATGTTCTGCCGCTGAACGCCCTGCTGGTGCAGTCTGTTTACGCCGCATCCGATGCGCCCGCCGCGTCCGTCGTGGCCGAAGGCCCCCGCCTGCCCTTTGATGAACCCGCGCACGATGAGACTGAAATCGGCAACCTGTTTGACAAATTTGTGCCCCAGGACAAGCCTCAACCTTCTTTCGGAGCGGGTGGGATTGTGTCTCCGGCGGCAGTGGATGTGGTTGCGCCCGCCGGCCTTTCAATTGGCAAACCGGCCCGGCTGCGCAAGCTGGCCGCGGCCCTCCCCGCCGCCCTCCCCGCCGCCCCGCCCGCCACG
Organism: Chloroflexota bacterium; assembly: GCA_024278015.1. Lineage (GTDB taxonomy): Bacteria > Chloroflexota > Anaerolineae > 4572-78 > 4572-78 > JAJRUC01. The sequence continues at coordinate 66 of JAJRUC010000009.1, read as the reverse complement.
GACAAGCGTTCTTTAGAGGTGCTGCCGGCCTGGTTTACTTCGGTTCCGGTAGAGGTTTGGGGTAGC
>JAJRUC010000268.1 GCA_024278015.1 Chloroflexota bacterium | reverse complement strand
CAGCGCCCGGAATTGTACCCGCTGACTCTGGCCGCAGGGTTGAGCTGGCTGTTGGCGGCAGGTTGGGACTGGAAGCTCGCGCCGGCGCTGGCGGGGGGCGGGCTGGCCGGGGCCGCGCCGGTGTGGTGGCTGCAATATCGCTGGTACGGGCATCCGCTGGCCCCGTCGATGGCCTCAAATCTCTTTGGCTACGGCAAACCGGCGCATACCGCTTACGTTGGGGGCGCATCGCCGTCGCTGTTAATGCAAAAAGGGTTTTTGTTGACCTATGTTATCCCCAGAGACCCGCTCACTTTTGCCGCCACGCTGTTGATTGTGGTTGGGGCCGGGCTGTTGATTTTGAGCCTGCGTATTCCTCGCCGGCAAAATCGACGCGCTTTGGCTTTCAGCGCGGCCTTGCTGCTGGGCGGCTATTTAATTTTCGGCTTTATCAGTTGGCGGCACATCATCTCTGGCTTGCTGCCGACCTTTCCCCTGCTGGCCCTGGCGTTGGCCTGTCCCCGCCCGGCATCGACGGTGTTGCAGGCCGGCCGCCTGGCCTATCGGTTTGTGTTTGGGGTGATGACCCTGTTTTTGGCCCTGATGCTGTTGCTGTGGCCCGCCTTCGGCGGCTTGCAGTGGGGGGCAAGATACCTGCTGCCCGCCTATCCGCTGATGGTTTTCACTGCGTTGTGGGCCTGGTCGTTTTACGCCCATCGATTGCCCCCATCCGCGCAGCCGATGTTTCGGGGGGTAGCGGTGGCCTTGCTGGGCGTGAGTCTGGTTTTGCAAATACTGGGAGCGCGGCAGTTGTACCTGTTGCACCGGGAACACCAACCCGTTTTGCGGGCTGTGCAAGCCATCCCCGCCGATTTTGTGTTGACCGACAAACCCTTTTTTCCGGCCCAAATGGCCGCTTCGGGCAAGGCCTTTATCTATGTGTCCAATCAACAGCAGGCGGATATGATGCTGGCTCGCCTGGCCGAAGCCGGGATTTCGCGGGCGGCGGTCATCAAACCGGGGGCATCGCCCTACGCCCTGCCCAACCCGGCCACAGACATCGAAATAAAATTGCCGGGGCCATAATTACTTCGTCTGATGCGGCTTTTTGAACCGGTATTTGAGCAACACCCAAATAGCTGTCAATCCATCCTGCCACTTGATTTTTTTGCCTTCGTGCCACAGCCGGGGCTGATAGGAAACGGGCACTTCGTGAACAGGGATGCCCCGGCGCAAAATCTTGCCGGTCATCTCCGGGCAAAACTCAAATCCTTTGCTTTCGATACCCAGTTCCTTCAGTAAATTGGCCCGAAAGAGCTTGTAGCAAGTGGCCTCATCGGTAATGCGAGAGCCGTACAGCAGGTTGGCAACCCAGCTTAACAGGCGGCCCCCCCAATAAAAACTGAAGGTAGAGCGTGGATTGGGGCGCAAATTCCTGGAGCCGTACACCACCCGCACCGTTTCATCGGCAAAGGGGGCCAGCAGAGCGTGATAATCTTGCGGGTCGTATTCCAAATCGGCATCCTGAATGATGACCACATCCCCGTTGACGCGCGTCAGGCCGGTGGCAATGGCCGCGCCCTTGCCTTGATTTTGAACGTGGTATACAATTTTCATATTATCGGCGGGCGGATTGGCTTCCCAGCCGCGCAAAACATCCCGCGAGCCGTCGGTTGAGCCATCGTCCACCAGGATGAGTTCTTTGTCCAGGTCGACGGCTTGCACCCGCGCCACCACCTCTGCCAGCGTGGCTTTTTCATTGAATATCGGTATGATTACAGATAGTTTCATAAGGATACCTGTGGCTTTTATGACCGGATTTTCAAGTTCCGATGAGACAATCTTTGTCCGGCGTAATTTTACGGCCCGCCAAAAACTGGGCGTGTTGGCCCTGGCCTGGGCCGCTTTCGGCCTGCGATTGGTGCGGTTGGGGGCGCAGAGCCTGTGGTTCGATGAGACTCTCAGCGCCCTGTTCGCCTCGCGCCCCCTGACCGAAGGAATTCAGTTGATGCTGCAAGAGGGCCTGCATCATTCGCCCCTGTATTATATTTTGTTGCGCCCGTTTGCCGCCAACGGCTTCAGCGAATTTAGCCTGCGGTTTTTGTCGGTGGCGTTGGGCGTGCTGGCCGTGCCGTTGATGGCTCAGGCCGGGCGGGTGCTGGTTTCGCCCACGGTGGGGTTGATGGCCGCTCTGTTGTTGACGGTCAATCCGTTTCACCTGTGGTATTCGCAAGAAGCGCGGATGTACACCTTGCTGATGGCCTGCGCCCTGGGGGCCATGTTGTTTTTTGCCCGCAACCTGCGGGCTTCGCGGCCGGCCAACTGGCTGGCAATGGCCTTTTTTGTGGCGGTGGGGGTCAATACCCATCACTTCGCCTTTTTCATTCCGCTGGTGCAATTTATCTTTTTGATACTCACCCTGCGCCGAAATTTTCGGCTGCTGCGTTGGTGGGTGGCGGCCCAGGCGCTGGCCGGACTTTCGTTGTTGCCGTGGGCGCTGGTGGTGTTGAACCGGGGTCAGTTTTATCTCAGCAGCGCCTCGGTGCGCCCCCCTGCCGGGGCCGATTTGCTGTTGACGCTGTGGAACTTCAGCCTGGGGTACACCGTCACCGTCACCGTATGGGTGGTTTTCGCCCTGCTGGTCATTTCGATGACCCTGCTGGTCGGGTTGGCCGTAACCCGGCGACGGCAAACCGGCTTGCTGTTGGGGCTGTGGGCCTTGCTGCCGCCGCTGTTGACGTGGCTCCTTTCGTGGCGGTTGCCGATGTATCTTGACCGTTACATCAGTCTGTCGCTGCCCCCTTTTTTGATTTTGGTGGCGACCGGCCTGCACAGCTTGCGGGCCAAATGGGGCCGCTGGGCCGCCTTCGGCCTGGTGACGGCGGCTATGCTGGCCGGCGTGGCGCGGGTCTACTTCGATGACACGGTCTACTATCGCGCCGACTGGCGGGGCTTGAGCCGCGCGTTGGCTCAAATAGCCGCCCCCACCGATGTGGTGGCTCCTCTTTACGCCCAAAGTCTGGCGCCGTTGAGCTTTTATTTTGATGGCCAAACCACGTTTGAACCCATTGTAATTTTGCACGACATCAATTTGCCGCCGTTGCCCGCCCCCGATTCGGGCGCAAAGCTGATTTTGCTGCTTGACTATCCCAACGATTCATCGCATCTGGCCGGGCACTGCCAGCCCTTCGATATAGTTGCCCGTGGCGCGCCGCCGGAAGTCATCGCCTGGCGAGAGGGTATCCGGTCCCGGTTGAGCGCGGTGCGGGAATTTCCGTGCCTGCGCCTGGAAATTTATCGCTGAAATTACGCTTGCCCGTGGCGGCGTGTGGCCGGGCGCACCCCCCGAAACGTTTTGCCGGCCGGCAAGCCCCATTTATCCAGCCGAAAGGCCAGCGACGTTTTAAGTACCCCCAGCCCGTACCGGATGGAATTACCGATGTTGATGGAAGATGAATCGGGCATGTAGCGGGTGGGGCAGGTTATTTCGCCGATGCGGTAGCCCCCGTAAATAATCTGGGCCAACATCTGGTTATCGAAGACGAAATTGTCTGAATTTTGATGGAAGGGAATGGCCTCTAAAATCTCCCGGCTAAAGGCCCGGTAGCCGGTGTGGTATTCCGATAATTTGTGGTGCAGCAGAATATTTTGCGCCAGCGTCAAAAATCGGTTGGCAATGTATTTGTACAGCGGCATACCCCCTTTTAACGCCCCCACGCCCAAAATCCGGGACCCCAGCACGCAATCAAACAACCCTTCGGCGATGAGGGAGGCCATACTGGCGATGAGTTTGGGCGTGTACTGGTAATCGGGGTGGAGCATAATGACAATATCGGCCCCTGTTTCAAGGGCGGTTTTGTAGCACGTTTTCTGGTTGCCGCCGTAGCCCGTGTTTTGGGGATGCACAATGGTCCGCAAATTCAGGCGGCGGGCCACGGCCACGGTGTGGTCCTGGCTCCGGTCATCAACCAGAATGACCTCATCCACCAGTGGGCGCGGAATTTCGGCGTAGGTTTTTTGCAGCGTTTTTTCTGCATTGTAGGCAGGCATAACCACCACAATCTTTTTTCCGTTGAGCATGTTACTCCCTTGAAAATGGTCAATTGTGAACGGTCAATTGTGAATGAAGGTGTCTCTTGCGCATCGCGTCTCGTTTTTGTGCCCGTTGCTGTCCCGTGGGGAATATCAGGGACTGTCTGATGCCTTCAAAAACACGACGGCCATCTCGTCGCGATAAATTATTTGCCAGTCCGGTTGTCGGCTTAAAATCCGCCCCGGCGACGAATCCCGTTCCAGCACCGCCAGCCGAATGTCGTACCGGCGGAAAATATCTTCCCAGCCGTCGCCGTTCATTGCCTGCAAATATTGTCGCAAAAAGGCGTCATCGTATAAATCAGTGCGCCCGTCCACAAAAACAGGATAATCGGGATACAATTGATACAGCAGATACCCGCCGATATTATAGCTGTTGAACAGTTTTCCGGCAGGGCGATTTTCTCGGATGAAGGCCACCGCACCGGCGGGGAAACGCTCGCGTTCGGCGGCGGCGATGGCGGCAGGGGAGAGTATGGCGACCGCCTGCCCGACCGTCGCCGGCAGGAGTAAACCCAGCAAAACCCAATTTACGATTGCCATCGGTTTCGAGACGGGTTTGGGGCGACCGAGCCGCAATGCGCCGAATTGACTTTCGAGCGCGGCAGTGCCGTAGCGCACCAGCAGGGGAACCGCCACCACCGCGAAAATTGCCACGTTGCGCACGGCGAACAAACTGAGCGTCAGCCAGCCGCCGAAGAGCGCCAAATCTGTCCAGTCCATCCGTTTGCCGCTGCGGGCAATGGCGGCGATGAGCACCAGCGCCAGCAGCAGAAAAACCTGCACAATCGGCTGGTGAAAATCGGGGCTTTGCCATTCGGCGATGAATGCCCGCAGGGCGCCGATACCCACCGTGCGGAACGGATAGAGCCACATTTGCCGGCCGTTGGGGTT
>JAJRUC010000267.1 GCA_024278015.1 Chloroflexota bacterium | reverse complement strand
TTGTCCGCAAACGGGCGCATCCCTGGGTGTTCGCTTTGTCAGAAAACGCGGTCGTCATCCCCTTTGTGCCCTTTTCCACCTTCCGCGAACCGCTGGCGATGCTGCGGTTCACCATTCCGCTGGTGGCTTGCGTGGTGTTGTACGGCGGCCTGCGGCGCTCGAAGCGGGTACTGTTTTACAGCACTTTGTGGTTGGCAAGTTTGATTTTGCTGGTCAAGGACCCGTTCATCTAGGCTGGAAGGATACGGGGCCCCGGGTTCGCCGGCGTAGATACCCACCAGTTTATCACCCCCGCCATTCGATTCGCCTAATTACCCCGATTCACTTAAAATACCTGAAACAACTCTCGGCATGGTCAGGATAATGCTACACGACTGGGCAAGTATCTTTTCTATTCGCATAACGCACGTATATTTTGTTTACGGGCTGGCATTTTTTGTGCTGGGGCTGGCCGTCGCCCTGGAAGTAGGCCGGGCCGAAAACACCCGCTTCAGCCAGGCAATGCGCCCTTTGGCCGTTTTTGGGCTGACGCACGGCTTTAACGAATGGGTGGATATGTTTGCCCTCGTCGGCCGGCAAACCTACCACTTCCAGCCGAACGTCATCTTTTCCATCCTGCGGCTGGCGCTGCTATCTGTTTCTTTTGCCTCGCTGGCCGCATTTGGCGTACAAATGCTTAACCCCGTGCAGCGCATCAAAAATCCGGATCTGTGGAACGGGCTGATGATGCTCTTTGGCTACGGCCTGGTTGTTATTGCGGCCGGGGCATGGCTAAAATGGGAACAATCAAACTGGTTTACCGTGGCCGATGTTCTGGCCCGTTATTTATTGGGCATTCCCAGCACCATCGTTACTGCCTGGGCGCTTTTGGTTGAACGACAAATATTTTTGCGTAACCGGCAAACAGACTTCGCCAATGACCTGCTGTGGGCCTCGATAGCATTTGTGCTGTACGGCGTCGTCGGTCAGTTTTTTGTTACGGCCACCCCCCTGTTTCCCTCTACCATCATCAATGCCGACACGTTTCAAGCCGCGCTGGGGATTCCCATCCAATTGTTCCGCACCATAATGGCCGTCACTATCGCCATTTTTATGGTCAGGGCCTTGCGCTCCTTTGAATACAACCGCCGGCAAGAGTTGGCTGAAGCCCATCAGCGGGCCGAAACGGAGAGACACCAACGATATATCTTGCGAAAACAATTTTTGCAGCGCGTGGTTGAAGCGCAGGAAGAAGAACGCGCCCGCATTGCCCGGGAATTGCACGATGAACTGGGACAAGCCCTGACCGGTCTCTCGATTGGCCTGCGCGGGCTGCAAACCTCTACCGCCAATCAGGCCGTACTGCGCCAACAGCTCAAACAACTGGAAGAAATTACCGTGAACACCCTGGGTAATATGCGCCATCTGGTAACGGAACTGCGCCCCGCCCTGCTGGATGACATGGGCCTGTCTGCCGCTTTGCAAAACTACACCCAAAATTACGCCAAGCTGACCGGCCTTGATATTGCCCTCTCAATTTCCCCGGAAGAGATGTACCTTCGCCCCAATACCGAAATCGTCCTCTTCCGAATTACGCAAGAAGCGCTGACCAACGTCATTCGCCATGCCGAAGCCACCCAGGCCCACATCAATCTTGAATGTACGCCTCATCAGATAACCCTGAAGATTGCCGATAACGGCCACGGCCTTAACGGCGCTGAATCAGAAGATAACTGGGGCTTGTTCGGCATTAAAGAGCGCGTTAAACTGGTTGAAGGTCAACTGAAAATCAACTCTAACCCCGGAAAAGGAACCGTCTTGCTGATTCAAATTCCGTTTGAAAACAGGAACACGCCGAATGTCTCCCCTCATCAGATTAATACTGGTTGAAGACCATCAAATTGTTTTGGCCGGGCTACGGATGCTGTTGCAATCCCAGCCCGATATCGAAGTTGTCGCCGAGGCAAACTCCGGCTCGGAAGCCATTGCCCTGAGCCGGCAACATGCCCCCGATGTGGTGCTGATGGACATCGGCCTGCCCGGAATGAACGGCATCGAAGCCACTCGCCGTCTGAAGCAGGCGCAACCGCAAATTGCCGTCCTGGCCTTGACCATCCACGAGGAAGAAGCCTACCTGTTTCAAATGCTCAAAGCAGGCGCATCGGGGTACATCCCCAAACGGGCCGCCTCTGAAGATTTATTGAACGCCATCCGCGCCGTTTATCAGGGTGAAACCTATCTTCATTCTTCTGTGGCCGGCTCACTGGTGCAGGAATACATGCAACAAACCCGGCCCGATGCAGCCGGTCTGAATATCCCCACCCTGACCAATCGGGAAGAGGAGGTACTGACCCTCATTGCTCACGGATTAACCAATAAACAAATTGGAGAACAACTCAACATCAGCCCCAAAACCGTAGCCCGCCACCGAGACAATATCTCCCGAAAGCTCAAACTCTCTACCAGGGCCGATTTGACCCGCTACGCCATTCAAAAAGGATTGGTCTCGCTTTAGGTTCGGCAAATCTTATGCGCACAAAAACAACCCTGTGGATGACCGCGCTCGCCGCAATCTTCATTTTGGGCAGTTTGGCCGCCCTGTCTTTCCAGCGACAAATTCGCCTGAACGAAGCGACTGCCGCCGCCGCGCCAATTTTATCGCCATTGGCCGCCGATAAAGGCTACGGCGCAACCGTTGACCTGACCCAATACAGTCAAACCGACCTGTACGCCCAACTGGATGCCATGCAGGCGGCGGGCCTGACATGGCTGCGGCAACCCCTCAACTGGGCCGCTATTGAACCCGAACCGGGCCGCTATAATTGGCAAAAATACGATGAAGCCATCGGCGCGGCCCACCTGCGCGGCTTTAAACTTATTGCCGTGTTGCAAACCAGCCCCTCGTGGGCCAGGCCGCCAAACACCGGCCCCAACACCCCGCCTCTGGAAGCGGTGGATTTCGGCCGCTTTGCCCGCGCCGTCGCCCGGCATTACCGGGCCGAAATCCACCGCTTCCAAATCTGGCACGAACCGAACCTGAGCCAAAACTGGGGCAACACCGAAATCAATCCCCCGGCTTATGTATTGCTGCTGAAAAACGCGGCCATCAACATTAAAACCGTTCAGCCCCAGGCCACCGTCATCGCCGCCGGTCTGGCCCCCACCACCGAAACCGGCCCGCTGAATTTGAACGAGGCCGACTATTTGCAAGCTATGTATCAGGCCAACGCTGCCCCCTGGTTTGATGTGCTGGCCGGGCAACTGTACGGCTTTCATCTGGCCGTGACCCCCGTGGTCGCCGACGCGCGCACCCTCAATATCCATCGGGTGACGCTGTTGCGGCAGGTAATGGCGGCCAATGGCGACGGAGAGACTCCCGTTTGGGCCACGGCCTTCGGCTGGAACGCCCTGCCCGCCGACTGGCACGGCAGGCCGCCGCCCTGGCCCGTCGATACGCCGAAGAAGCAAATTGCGCGCACCATCGCAGCCATTGCCTACGCCCGCAACACCTGGCCCTGGTTGGGGCCGATTCTGACTCCTCGCTGGGATACCGCCGGACTATCCCCGGACGACCCGGCGCAAGGCTTTGCCCTGAACCCCACCTTTCTGCCCGTTTTTAAGCAAGCCGCCCGCAGCCTGCCCTACACCGCCACGGTGGGCGCGTATCCGGCCACCCACCCCAGCGGCCAATACAGCGCCGGCTGGCTGTTTTCGGATACTCAGGCAGATATTCCGCGCCCGGCCGCCGGCAATTCGCCGCCCAGGTTGACTATTCGCTTTAACGGCACGCGGCTGGATTTAAACATCAATCGGGGCGATTATCAGGGCTATTTGCGGGTAACAATTGACGGGCAGGCAGCCAACGCCCTGCCGCAAGATGAAGCGGGCCGAAGTTACGTGGTGCTGAACGACCCCCTTCGCCAACCGGCCGCCGTAACCCTGGCCCGCTACTTGCCCCCCGGCAATCACATCGCCACCATACAGGCCGAAGGGGGCTGGGGGCAGTGGGTCATTGTCGGCTGGCAGGTTTTTTCAGAAGCCGATACCCGTTCCCTGCGCCAAAAACGCGCCCTCAGTTTGCTGATGGCCCTGACCGGCGCCGCCCTTTTGCTTAAACAGGGATTTGGGCAGCGCAAAACCCTGGGGCGCGGAATACTGGCGAGCCATGCCGCCCTGAACCGGCTGTTCAACCGCCCCGGTTTCGGCGGGCAGGTGGGGCTGGGTTTTGGGTTGGCTTTCGCCTTTTTTCTGCTGCCGGATAACCTTTCGCTGTTAATATTGCCCCTGTTGGGTCTGGTCTTTTTGCTGCGGCTGGAGGTGGGCTTGATGGTGCTGACCTTCAGCATATCCTTTTTTCTGGCCCAAAAACCGGTGGTGGTAAAAAATGTTTCAGTTCTGGAATTAGGCTTGGGCTTGATGGTTGCCGCCACGGCCTTGCGCCTGCTGTTGCTCGCCAAAACCGCGCCTCGGCGGTCCAAACGGACGGTCTTGCGCTTTGGCGGCGGCGATTGGGCCGCGCTGGCCCTGGTTCTGCTTTCGGTGGCGGCCACGGCCACGGCTGCCCTGCGCGGTGTTTCGCTATACGAATTACGGACCGTGGTCATCGGCGCGGTTGCGTTCTACTTTTTGATTCGATTGACCATCCGACTGGAGGAGTTGCCGGCTGCCGAGACGGCCCAACACCTGCTGGATGCTTTTGTGGCCGGAGCAACATTGCACGCGGCCCTGGCCCTGTTTCAGTACGTTTTTCTGCCGGAACAAACCATCACCGCCGAAGGCGTGCGCCGGGCCATCGGCTTTTTGTACGGCTCGCCCAACAACCTGTCGCTCT
>JAJRUC010000266.1 GCA_024278015.1 Chloroflexota bacterium | reverse complement strand
AGCTTGAGCTGTTTGACTGATTTGAGTAACATCACTGTGTTGATATTGTAAAATTGATGTAGTTTGAGAATAGCATATAAAAGGAAATAAAGAAAACATAAAAGATAAGATTAAAAGATGTCTTTTATTTATTGGGTTAATAGAACTTAACCAATCAGCAGACTTTAAATACTTCCCTGATTTTCCTAGATTTTGGATTTTGGATTTTGGATTTTGGATTTCATTTGTATGGGTGTAACAGGATTTTGGATTGCGAATTGCAATCCAAAGGTCACAATCAAAAATCCAAAATAGATGAGGGTTAGCCGCCAGCCGGTTTGCTCAAAGACGGTTTCGCCGGCGGTAAAGCTGATTAGGATTTTGCGCAGGCTCTCGTTGAGCTTGAGGGCGCCGGGCCAGTAGCTGGGGTCATCGCCCAGACGGGCCGACAGCACCGGCAGCCAGGGGGCAAACAGCAAGGCAACGCCGCCAAACGCGGCGGCAATCACCCGGCGGGCAGGTTTCCCCCGGGGGGGGCAGGCCAGCGCAAACAGGGCGTGGGCCGGCAGCAAAAAGGCGGCAAAGTAATGAGTGTACAGGGCTGCCGCCATCACCGACGCATAACCGACGGCCAACTTTCGGTTGGCGGGTTGATGCAAAAGCTGCCAAAAGAGCAGGCTGCTCCCCCCGGCCTCCAGCACCAGCAGGGTGTACATGCGGGCCTCCTGGCTGTAATACACCATCAGCGGGGCAAAGGTTATCAGCGCAGCCGCCCACAGGCCGACGTGGGGCAGCGCCGGAAAGAGGCGACGGCCCAGTTGCCACATTACGGGCACAATCAGCACCCCGGCCCCCACCGACAGGAATCGCAGAGCGAACTCACTTTGGCCCCACAGCCGCACCGCGCCCCATTCCAGCAGATAATACAGCGGGGGTTGAATATCGGCGGCGGTCCAGCGAATCAGGTCCGGCAAACTGAAGCGGGTTAAATACCAGCTTACGCCTTCGTCGTACCACAGCGATTGTTTTCCCAGCGCCGACAATCGCAGCGCCAGGGCCAGGCAGAGCAAGCCCAATAAGGCCACACGTTCCTTTTTCATACGGGGTGTATCTTACCCGAATTTTAAGGATTGACAATAAATCATCGCTCAAAACGGGAAGTATCCCCCAACCGGGCCGTAATCCTGTACCCCAACAGGGGGTGTTTCAAGCTTCAGGCAGGGTTTAAGACAGCATCCTGAGTAGCGCGAAACAACAAGGCAGCGCGTATCGAAGGGCGCGGCGGCTCCCGGGAAATTCAGGGGAGCTGTCGTTGCGAAGCGCGTTTTTTGCGCCGAAGCAATCTCCGGCGGCGAACATGGAGATTGCTTCGCCCCACTCACCCCGCTCGCTTTGCTCGCTTTGCTCGCAACAACGATGCGACGACTGTTCGCCCCCAAACTGAAACGCGCCCCCCGCCCAACGGAGGCAACTTGAGTTTTTAGCTTACATGAGGTATATTTAAATCAAATGGTTCTCCGGGAATTTGGGGGGTTATGACAATTGCGCGTGTGTCTTGCCTTGAATCACAGGTAAATTTCCCGTATTCTGTGCAGGATTCGGGCAATTTGATGCGCCCGCTTTTTGCGCCGCCTGAAATCCTGAAACCAATTAAATTTATCCCCAAGCGAGTGCGCCTGTGACAGCCCAAACCAAACCATCAAACAAAATTCCCTTGCCCAAAACACCAACCTTCATCAGCGGGCTGGATGATATTCTGGAAGGGGGATTGCCCACCAATCGCACCTCGCTGCTTATGGGCAGCCCCGGCAGCGGGAAGACTGTGATGGGCCTGGAATTTTTGTACCGGGGCGCGCTGAACGGTGAACCGGGCATCTTTTTCGGCTTTGAGGAATCAGCCGCCGCCCTGCGGCAAAATGCCCTGACGCTCGGCTGGGACCTGGCCGCGCTGGAAGCGGAGAACCGGCTGTTCCTGCTGGATACCCATATTGACCCCGAAACCATCATCAGCGGCGATTTTGGCCTTAAACCCCTGCTGGCAATCATCGCCGGCAAGGCCAAAGAGCTGGGCGCGCGCCGAATTGTGCTGGATGCGCTGGATGTCTTGCTGCGTATGTTCGAAAATCGGCTAAGAATCCGGGCGGAACTTAATTTGCTGAACGCCTGGCTGAAGAAATGCGGCATGACCGCGGTGATGACGCTAAAACCGCACGAAGGGGGATATGTCCGGACATTCCTCGATTTCTTCTACTCAATGTCAGACTGCGCCCTCACTCTGGACGCCCGCGCGCAAAACCAAATCAGTATCCGTCGCCTGCGGGTCATCAAATATCGAGGTTCCGGATTTGGTCGCAACGAGTACCCGTATGTCGTCACCAGTTCCGGCGTACAGACCCTGCCCATCTCATCTGTTGGGCTGGAACACAAGCCCTTTGGCCGCCGAATGTCCTCCGGCGTGCCGCGCCTGGATGCCATGCTTGGCGGCGGATACTACCAGGCCTCATGCATCCTGGCGGCCGGCGCCCCCGGCACCGGCAAAACCTTGCTGGCCTCGTCTTTTGTGCGTCAGGCGTGCGGTCAGGGGGAAAAAGTGCTGTACCTCAGCCTGGAAGAAGCAGACCACGCGCTTTTAAAGAACGTTACCAGCGCCGGTATTAACCTGGCTCCGTTTGTTGAAAACGGCT
>JAJRUC010000265.1 GCA_024278015.1 Chloroflexota bacterium | reverse complement strand
TGAGGGGGGAGAATGTAACACTTCCCCCCGTCAACGGGGGGATTGAGGGGGGTAAAAAATGGCAAAGCCGCTCTAATTGGTAACTTTATCTCTGATGCCTGAGTAGTTACTGTTATTTTATGACGCGGTTGAGTATAATATCAATAGAAAAGGATATTTTTAATGCCCAATATACCCGATATAGGCTACACCGCCGAGGTTTTGGCTTTGGTGGTAGCCTTGTATGCAACCGTTGTAGCCGTCGTCGGCGCCAGAAAAAACCGGATGGATTTGATTGCCAGCGCCCGCAATGCCGCTTTGGCCGTAACGGCCCTGTTGACTCTGGCCGTCATCGTTATGGAATATCTGTTGGTGACCGGCCATTACCAAACCGAATATGTCGCCAACGTGACCAACAACAACGCCACCCTGTTCTTTAAGATGGCGGCGTTGTGGGGGTCGCAGGAAGGCTCGCTGCTGTTCTTCACCTGGCTAATGTCCGTTTTTACCGCCGTTGTCCTGATGCGCAAGTGGGGGGTAGTGCAAACCCTTGTCCCCTACGTAACCGCTGTGATGCACGTGGTGTTGCTCTTCTTTTTGGGATTGATCACCACGGTCGCCAACCCGTTTGTGCAATTGCCGTTTTTTCCTGCGGATGGGCAAGGCTTGAACCCGCTGCTTTCTCACTGGGGGATGGTCATCCATCCGCCGATTTTGTATGTGGGCTTTGTGGTTTTCATTGTGCCCTATTCTTTTGCCATGGCCGCCCTGATAACCCGCCAACGCAGTGACCTGTGGATGCGCACCACCCGGCGCTGGACGCTGGTGGGCTGGGTCTTTTTGAGTATGGGCCTGTTGCTGGGGGGCCGTTGGGCCTACGATGTTCTCGGCTGGGGCGGCTACTGGGGCTGGGATGCCGTAGAAAACGCGGCCCTCATCCCCTGGCTGGTGGCTACGCCCTTTTTACATTCGGTGATGATGCAGGAAAACCGGGGCATGATGAAACGCTGGAACGTGGCCTTGATTATCCTGTCCTTCAGCCTGATAATTGAAGGCACGTTCCTCACCCGTTCCGGGGTAATCGGCTCGGTGCATACGTTTTCCCAAAGCGCCATCGGCCCCCTCTTTCTGGGCTTCATCGGCATTATGTTCATCCTGTCGCTGGCCCTGTTCATCAGCCGCTGGGATGATTTGAGCAGCGACAACGACCTGGATTCCATGCTCTCGCGTGAATCCATCTTCCTGCTGAACAACCTGCTCTTCCTGGCTCTGGCCTTTACCGTGTGGTGGGGGACGCACTTTCCCATCATTTCAGAAGCGCTTACCGGCAGCAAAGTAGTGGTTGGCCCGCCTTTCTTCAAAAAGACCACCGGCCCCATTTTTGCCGCGCTTGTCCTTTTGATGGGCGTGGCGCCATTAATGCCCTGGCGGCATGTATCCTCTAAAAAGCTCATCGGCCTGCTCAAATGGCCGGCTGTCGTCGGCGTTTTAACCGCCGCGCTGCTTTACGCCTTCACCTGGGTTAAACTGCCCGGCGCGGTTATGACGATGGGATTTATTGCCTTTGCCGGGACAACCACCTTGCTTGAATACTGGCGCGGTATTCAGGCCCGCAGAAAAGCCCATCACGAAAATGTGTTTCAAGCCTTAATCCGGCTGGCTGCCCGCAACCGCAGGCGATACGGCGGCTACCTCATCCACATTGGGGTGTTGCTGGCCGCGCTGGGCATCATCGGCATGGAATTTTATCAACTGGAAACCCAGCAAAATATCTCTCAGGGCGAGTCGATGCTGGTCTCTTCGCCCACGGTGGGGACGTATGAACTAACCTATCAGGGTCTGGAAACGCGGATGGCCTCGCCGGGTGTGGAAAATACCGAAGCCATCTTGCAGGTGAAACGCAACGGCCGCGATGTGGGAACCATTAAACCGTACCGCGAATATTTTGTGGCCCAGCAACAGCCGATGACCATTCCCGACGTGGACCGTTACATGATGTCGGAACTGTATGTCATTGTGGCCGGGTGGGAACCGGGCGGCACCTCGGCCACATTCAAGGTCTTTGTCAACCCGCTTGTCAACTGGCTTTGGTTGGGCGGCGTTATCATGGTCATCGGGACCATTGTGGCCGCCTGGCCTGCGCCGGAGCCGGTGCGTCGTACTTTAACGGTGAAAACCAAAACGAATATGGTGACTGCCAAATGAAACACCCGAAACTTGCCGCACCCATCTTTTTTGTCGTATTTGTAACCGCCCTGTTCGCCTTTGCCGGCGCAGTGGCCCTGGCCCAGGAGCCGACGCTGGATGAAGTGAATGACGTAGCCAAAGAGCTGAACTGCCCCACCTGTCAATCGCTGAACCTGGCCGATTGCCGCACCCAAACCTGCGACCAGTGGCGGACCCAGATTAAAGACCTGTTAGCCGGCGGTATGAGCAAACAGGAAGTGCTGGACTGGTACATCTCCCGGTACGGGGAAGAAGTACTGCAAGAGCCGCCCACCCACGGCGTGGGCCTGTATGTGTGGATGCTGCCCGTCATCGGCCTGGTGGCCGGCGCCGGCTGGTTGACGTTTATCCTTAAAAAATGGTCTGCCGGACGGCAGGCTGAAGCCGCCGCCCCGGTAGCTGTTGAATCGCCCGACGCCGATGCGGAAGATGATTATCTGAAGCAGGTGGAACAAGACCTAAAGGAACTGTGAGTTTTATTATGACAGAATTTGCCACATCTCAAGATACAGAGCAGGAAACAAAAAAATCGTTCCTTAACGCCAAAACCATACTTTTTGCGGTAGGACTGGTATTTTTGCTGGGATTATTCTTCGTTTTTTCATGGGGGTTGCAAACCAGAGAATCGACCCAATTGCAGGGCATAGGCGCGCCGGATTTTGAATTTACCACCTTCGGCGGCGACCGTTACGCCTTGTCTGACCTGCGGGGCCGGCCGGTGGTCATTAATTTTTGGGCCAGTTGGTGCATTGAATGTTACAAGGAAGCCGCCCTGCTGGAACAGGCTTATCAGGATTTTAAGGATGACGATGTTGTCTTTTTGGGCATTGCCTACCTGGATACCGATAAAGACGCGACGGCTTATATAGCCAAATACGGCATTACCTATCCTTCCGGCCACGATATTGCCTCTAAAATTGCCAAATTGTACCGCATCACCGGCGTGCCGGAAACATTCTTCATTACCAAACAGGGGCAAATCAAACACGTGCAGATAGGCCCCATTGAAGGCCCGCAACTTTACTCGCTCATCGAAGAAATGCTGGGAGGGGCTTCCTGATGGAAATCGTGTCCTTAATTGCCATTCTGGCCCTGTTTGTGGGTACTTTCCTGTGGGTTTTGAAACCGCTGTGGTCGCCGGTGGCCGGTGCAGACATCTTTGCCTCGGCGGAGCCGGTTAAACTGACCGAACTGGAGTATCGCCGCCTGGCCACCTACGCCGCCATCAAAGACCTGGAACTGGATTACGAAAGCGGCAAAATCACTGAAACTGACTATCGACAAACGCGCATCCGGCTGGTGCATCAAGCCGCCGAACTCCTGAAACAAATTGAAGCCGCCTCTGATACGGCCGGCCTTCAACCTGATGATGAAATTGACGCTCTGCTGAATCAAATTCAGCCGGATACCCTGGACAAAGCCTTGAAAGAACGGGCGCGGCAGCAAATCAGGCGCGACGCCGTTGAACCGGCAGCGGAAACCTGCCCCAACTGCCAGGCCCCCGCCCAGCCCGACGATGTGTTTTGCAGCCAATGCGGTACAACGCTGGGAAATCTCTGCCCCAAGTGCCACGAACCCGCCTCCCCCGGAGATACATTTTGTCCGCATTGCGGCGCTCGCCTGCCGGAGGTTGTAAAATGAAAAAGGTATCTGTTCCAATTGTACCCTGTGGCAGGGCGCACCGCGCCACGGCGTTCCTGCTGATGCTTCTGACCCTGATGTTCCTGACTGTACCCGCGTTGGTAAGCGCGGCCCCTCCCAAACAAGAACCGATGCAAGTCCCCTCGCTGGATAACGGCATCGTCCTGTGGGCGCAAAATTGCGCTCCCTGCCACGGTGTATCCGGCAAAGGCGACGGCCCGACCATTGCCGCCATGGACAATGTGTCCATTCCCGATTTTACCGACCCGGAAGCGGCCAAAACCCGCGCCCCGGCCGATATGTTCACCACCATCAGGGAAGGGCGCATGGACAAGTTGATGCCCCCCTGGAAAGATCGGCTGAGCGACGAGCAAATTTGGGATGTGGCCGCCTACGCCCAAAGTCTGTCTGCCTCTGCCACCGACCTGGAAGCGGGGCGCGCGGTCTTTGCCGAAAACTGCGCCGAATGTCATGGCGAAGACGGCGCCGCCGCCGAGGGAATTGACCTTTCTGACCCGACGGCGCTGGCGGCCAAAACCCGGCAGGCCCTGTTCAATACCCTGCGCGCCGCCAAAGGTAATCACGCCGCGCTGGCCGGTTTAAGCGATGTCGCCCTGTGGCAATCGCTGGCCGTGGCCCGCACCTTCAGCCTTAAAATGCTCACTTCGCCCCAACTCAATGGCATCTTCAGCGGCCAAATCATCAACGGCTCAACCGGACAGCCTGTGCCGGACGTGCCCTTAACCCTGTACGTGCTGGATTCAAACGGCCAAACCCTTGAAACCAGAGAGGGTTCCAGTGACGCGCAAGGTAATTTTACCTTCAAAAACCTGGACCGCTCCCACACCCGCACCTATGGCCTGGAAGCATCGTACCTGGGCATCAGCTATTTTTCGCAAGAGCCGGTCGTCTTCCTGCCCGATGAAGACCGCGCCGCCCAAAATATCACCGTGTACGAAACAACGCAAGACGCTTCAACGGTCAGCCAGGGAACCTTCCATCGTATCATCAGCTTCGGCGTCGATGCAATGAGCGTGGCCGATGTGTACGTTTTCAGCAACAGCGGCGACCGCACTTTTGTGGGCGAATTGCAGGCAGACGGCACACCGGCCACTGTTAAAATTGCCCTGCCCGCCGAAGCCACGGAAATAAATTTCCGCTCGAAGACCGTCCGGGAAGTGGAAGACGGCGTGTATCTCGGCGGCGAACCCGTTCCGCCGGGGCAGGAGAGCTACACCCTGTTTGTATCTTATCTGATTCCCTTCTCCGAAGACCGCATCTCGGTTAAAACGCCCCTCTTTTACAATGTGGCCGGCCTGAACGTACTGGCCTCTGACCAGGGCCAATCCATCGAAAGCGCCCAGCTTGAATTTAACGGCGTGCAGTCCATTCAGGGCAGCGATTTTCAGATTTGGGCCGGCAGCGGCCTTAAGGCCGGCCAGACGTTTGAAATGACATTCGCCGACCTCGACAAAATCGAAGTGCCGTCTGCTGCCGGCGAAAGCGCCGTCTCTCAACGCGCAGGCGCCACTGTTTTCAACCAGAACATCGCCCTGTGGTCGGCGCTGGTTTTGGGGCTGCTGGCAATGGTCTTCGCCATTTTCTTTTTGGGCCGGCCGCAGCCGCAACCAGAAACAGCCGGCGGCTTGCCGGCTGAAAGAGACCGCCTTTTGATTATGCTGAAGGAACTGGACCGTCTGAAGCAGGACGGCGAACTGGACGACGCGCAATACCGGCAATTGCAACAAAACTATCGAAATTCATTGAAACACCTTTTGGCGCAACGGCATGATTAAAGTCATAAAACTTGTAAAAGCGTTCGGCAGCCGCGTTGTGTTGCGAAACATCGACATCGATATTGCCCCCGGCGATTTTGTGACCTTGCTGGGCGTTAACGGGGCGGGCAAAACCACGTTGATGAGCATCATCGCCACCCTGGGCCGGCCCACCGCCGGCACGGTGCTGATTGGCGGTATGGACACCGCCCAACATGCGGCCCATATCAGGCGCTACATCGGGCTTGTTTCCCACAAAACCTTGCTGTACGATGACTTGAGCGGCGAGCAAAACCTGCAATTTTACGCCCGCATGTACGATGTTCCGGATTCCAAAGCCCGCATCAACGAAGTTTTGCATCAGGTGGGGCTGTGGGGCCGCCAAAAAGACCCGGTGCGAACCTATTCGCGGGGTATGCAGCAGCGCCTGGCTATTGCCCGCGCCATTCTGCACAATCCGCCCATCCTTTTGCTGGATGAACCGGACACCGGCCTGGACCAGAACGCCGCTTCCATGCTGGGCGATTTGCTGGCGGCCGTCGGCATGAACCGGCGCACCGTTTTAATGACCACCCATAATCTGGAGCGGGGGGTGAGCCTGGGCAAGCGGGTGCTGGTGCTGGACAAAGGCAAAATTGTCAGAGACGCCGCCGGAAATACCGTCACCGCCGCAGAACTGAAATCAACGTATTTTTCGCAGCAGGGTTAGGTCAATGCCACCACAAACAGACACAAAAAATCAATCTGCCGCCACCATGCAGCCCGCCGGAGCCGCGCCCGTGCGTTCCCGCTATTTTTACAAAATTTTGGCGATTGTGTACAAAGACATCACCGCCGAATTGCGCACCAAAGAGATGTTGAGCGCGATGTTTGTCTTCTCGTTACTGGTCATTTTCATCTTCAACTTCACCTTCGATTTACGCACCGATAACGCCGCCACGCTGGCTCCCGGCGTTTTGTGGGTGGCGATTGCCTTCGCCGGAATGCTGGGTCTGGGTCGCAGTTTCATCGTTGAGCGAGACCGGGGGTCTCTGGAAGGGCTGTTGCTGGCGCCGGTAGACCGCAGCGCCATTTATTTCGGCAAGTTTTTGGGCAACGTTATCTTCATCTCCGTGGTCGAAGTGGGTATTTTGCCCCTGTTCATTGTGTTTTTCAACCAGCCGCTGGCCGTTGTGCCGGCTTTGGTGGGCGTGGTGGTGCTGGGCACCATCGGGTTTGCCGGGGTGGGCACGCTTTTTTCGGCGATGGTCGTTCACACCCGCGCCCGCGACGTGCTATTGCCCATTTTGCTCTTTCCGGTGGTGGTGCCGGTCCTGCTTTCGGCGGTGCGGCTTACCGCCGGAATTCTGGATGCGCTCCCCCTGGAAGATATTCAAAGCTGGTTGGGGCTGCTCATTACCTTCGACGTAATTTTTTTGGCGGCATCCTTTATTTTGTTTGAATACATTGTTGAGGAATAGGAAGAAAGAGGAAAAAGTTTATGTCTGCAATATCTTCTGCTTCAAAAAAACCGGCGGGACTGATTAACTGGGGCAATGGCTTAACCCTGGCCAGCGCCATTGTCATCATTACCGGCTTGTATCTGGCCTTTATATTTGCTCCCCCGGCGGCAAACCTGCGCACTCCGGCTGAACAATTTGCCCAGCGTATTATGTATTTTCACGTGGGCGCGGCCTGGGTCGGGTTTTTCGCTTTTTTCATCACCTTTATATCCGGCGTCCTGTACCTGTCAAAAAGAACATTTTATTGGGATAACCTGGGTTACGCCAGCGTGGAAATCGGCCTGACGTTTATGACCATGGTTCTCATCACCGGCTCAATTTGGGCCAAACCAACCTGGAATACCTGGTGGACGTGGAGCCCCCGGTTGACCATCAGCGCCATCGGCTGGCTGATGTACATTGGTTATTTGATGCTGCGGGGAGCGATGGATGACCCTTCCCGGCGGGCGACGTTTGCCGCCGTGTACGGCATTGTGTCGTTCATTTCCGTGCCGATTAACTTTCTGGCGATTCGGTGGTGGCGAGATATTCACCCCGCCGTCGTCGGCTCATCGGCCGGCGAAGGCAGCGGCGGCTTTGATATGAGCGCCGATATGCGCACCACCCTGTTGTTTTGCGTGTTCGCCTTCACCATCTTTTATGTAACGTTGATGTATCATCGTTTAAAATTGGGCAAAACCATGCATGAAATTGAAACTGTCAAACAGCAAATTTTGCATCAATAGGAGAAAAAAATGGCTGATTTAATTTATTTAATGATGGCTTACGGTTTTTTTTGGCTATTAAGTTTTGTTTTTATCTTCAGCATTTTCAGCCGCCAGCGAAGGCTTGACGAGGAATTGACCATGCTCAAACAATTGCTGGATGACCGGCAACAGGGGTGAGCGTGTTAAAAGTTGAAGCGCCTGTAATTTTACAGCGTAAGCCTGCTTACAGTTTTTTTGTAAAATGGCGATATACTGAAAACAGACAAGGTTTTTGGATTTTGTAGACGCATGGAGGGTTTATGACACCAGAAAATATTACAATCCCCCTGGCATTTGCAGCCGGATTTCTCTCCTTTATCTCGCCGTGTGTATTGCCGCTCATTCCGGTTTATTTGGGGTATTTAACCGGCTCGGCCGTCGGCAGCGACGAAGCGCCCAGGCGCAGCGTTGTTTTTAGTCACGCCTTGATGTTTGTGTTGGGCTTCACCATAATTTTTGTGGTAGTGTTCGGCGCGCCGTTTGGCTTGCTGGGCACTTTTTTGCGCGGCACCTTCTCCGAAATTCTGGTGAAGGTCGGCGGCGCGTTCCTGATTCTTTTTGGTTTGCACATGGGCGGCTTCATCCGCTTTTTTGCCCAAAAAATACAAAACGTGCCTTACATCGGCGAACCGATTAACAAACTCAACTACCGGCTTGATATGCTGATTTTGCCGGAACGCCGGCTGCAAAGCAGCGGCGGCCAAAAACCCAGCTATCCCAGCTCGCTATTTGTGGGGATGACCTTCGCCGCCGGGTGGACACCCTGCATCGGCCCCTTGCTGGGCGCTATTTTAACTTTGGCGGCCACCGGGCAAAGCGTCACGTCGGCCATTCTTCTCCTGTTCGTTTATTCAATGGGCCTGGCCGTACCCTTCCTGGCCTCGGCCTTGCTGCTGACCACCGCCACCGGCCTGCTGCAAAAAATTAACCGCTACGCCCACGTCATCGAAGTGGTCAGCGCCGTTTTCCTGATTACTGTCGGCGTGCTGCTGGTGACAAATCAATTTACGGCCCTGTTCAACACTACCTTCAGCTCGCTGGCCCCGGCCTGGTTGCTTGATAAACTCTAGTACCCGGCGCCGGCCTGACCCGGTAATTTCAAAAAACCTGGATGCCCGTCGCGCATCCGGTTTTTTTGTTTAAGCCCACCCGCTTGATTTCCTTAATCTGCCGCCTTGGTTTATGATATAGCCTGACCTCGGTCATTTGGCCTATCGGCCTGAACCGCAGTACGCCATTTTGCAGATGGGGCTGAAAGCTAACCGCTATTTTCACAGGAAACGAAGCGAATAAACTCGAAACCCGAAACCTGCTTTCACAGGAGGAACGTCGCTTTTTATGCCTATCCAGGTGCTGCCCGCTGATATTGCCGCGAAAATTGCCGCCGGAGAAGTGATAGAACGCCCGGCTTCGGTGGTGAAGGAACTCATTGAAAACGCCATTGACGCGGGGGCGCGGACCATCCGCCTTGAGGTTGAGGCCGGCGGCAAACGGCTCGTCAAGATAACCGACGATGGCCGCGGTATTGCCGCCAACGAGGTTCCGCTGGCCTTTGCCCGGCACGCCACCAGCAAACTATCAACCATTGAAGACCTGTTTCAGGTAAAAACGCTGGGCTTTCGGGGCGAAGCTCTGGCTTCAATTGCCGCTGTTTCGCGGCTGACCTTCATCACCCGCCCGGAACAACAAGTGGCCGGCACACTCATTCGGCTGGAAGGGGGCGCGCAGCAAACCCTTGCCCCCACCGGCGCGCCGGTGGGTACCGGCGTAACAGTAGAAAACCTCTTTTTCAACGTTCCCGCCCGCCTTAAATTCCTTAAAGCTGACGCCACTGAAACCGGACACATTCATCGCGTAGTGAGCCATTACGCGATGGCTTTCCCGGAAATTGGTTTTTCGCTGCGCAGCAACGGCCGTCAAATTTTTCAAACCGACGGCAGCGGCAAGCTGTACGATGTGCTGGTGACGCTGTGGAATTTGGATACGGCCAAACAACTTGTGCCCGTTTCCGGCCGAACCGAATCAGGCTTGACCGTAGATGGCTTTGCGGGCAATCCGGGCCTGCATCGCGGGCGGAGAGACCAGATAATCTTCTTTGTCAATCGACGCTGGATTCAGGACCGGGCCTTGGGCCAGGCCGTGGCCCAGGCGTACCATACCTTTTTGCCGGTGGGCCGAAATCCCGTGGCCGTCCTGAATATTCAACTGGACCCCGCCGAGGTGGATGTAAATGTGCATCCCACCAAAGCCGAAGTGAAATTCAAGGACCCCCGCGCCGTATTTGCGGCGGTGCAACGCCCCGTGCGCCAGGCTGTGTTGCAGGAATCGCCCCTGGTCAGACCGGCCCAGCCGTGGGCAACCGGCCCGTCGCCGCAGGCCGCCCGCTTCGGGCTGGATATGCAGCGGCCCCTGCCCACCGAAACCGCCTTCGAGAGACAGGAGACCCCCGCCGCCGATGACCAGCGCATGCCGCCTATGCGGGTGGTGGGCCAAATTCAGCAAATGTACGTCATCGCCGAAGGCCCGGACGGCTTGTATCTGGTTGACCAGCACGCTGCCCACGAGCGCATTTTGTACGAACAAATGATGGCCCGGCAAGCGCAGGCCGCCGTAGCCGGCCAACGCTTGCTGTCGCCGGCCCTGCTGGAGCTGTCGCCCGCCCAGGCAGCCCTGCTTGAGGCCGAACAGGATACGTTGCGGGCCGTCGGGTTTGAAATTGAGCCGTTTGGCGGGCGCAGTTATCGCTTGCTGGCCCTGCCCCGGATTTTGGGCCACACAGACCCCGTGGCCGCCTTTTTGGGCGTGCTGGAAGAAATGCTTGAGGGCGCTGTGCCGCTGGCTCGCCAAACCCACGAGAAAATTGCCGTTATCGTGTGCAAACGGGCGGCCGTTAAAGGCGGGCAAACCCTGTCTCAAGAAGAAATGAAAGAACTCATCTACTCATTGGAAAAGTGCCGAAATCCGCGCACTTGCCCCCATGGACGGCCTACCATGCTGCACATGTCGGCCTATCAACTGGCCCGGGAATTTGGCCGCCATTAATCAAAACAGGAGATGAAGCGATGAAAACGCCAAAACAACAATTATTTTTGGGGAATTTTGACCTTGCGGTTGAATCTCGCCTGAATGGCTGGGCGGAAGAAGATGTTGCCCGCCGCATTTGGCAAAAAGACGGCACGGTGTGGGTGCCGGACGCCGTCGAAGCCGGCCAAACCCCGGAACTGGTCAACCGCCTGGGCTGGCTGACCCTGCCCCACGAAATGCGCAAACACGCCGCCGACCTGACCGCCTTCGCCGCCGAGGTTTGTCAGGCCGGTTTTGAGCATGTGGCGCTGTTGGGCATGGGGGGCAGCAGCCTGGCCCCGGAAGTGCTGATGAAGGTCTTTGGCAACGCGCCCGGCTTTCCGGCCCTGATTGTGCTGGACAGCACCAACCCGCAAGCCGTGCAGGCCGTGGCCGATAAAATTGACCCGGCCCGCACCCTGTTTCTGGTTTCCAGCAAATCGGGCGGCACAGTTGAGACGCTGTCTTTCTTCAAATATTTCTTCGATGCGGTCAGTCGCGCCAGGAAAAATCCCGGTGAAAATTTTGTGGCTATCACCGACCCCGGTTCAAAACTGGAAAAACTGGCCGCCGAAAAATCTTTCCGCCGCGTCTTTTCTTCGCCGCCGGACGTGGGCGGACGCTATTCGGCCTTAACCTTCTTTGGGCTGGTGCCCGCCGCGCTTGTTGGCCTTGATGTGGCCGACCTGCTGAAACGGGCCGCCACTATGGCCGAAGCTTGCGGCCCCGACGTGGTGGCCCCGCATAATCCGGCCCTGGTTTTGGGCGCGGCCCTGGGAGAAATGGCCCTGGCCGCGCACGATAAACTGACCTTCTTTGCCTCGCCGGCCATTGCTCCCTTTACAGTGTGGATAGAGCAACTTGTGGCCGA
>JAJRUC010000264.1 GCA_024278015.1 Chloroflexota bacterium | reverse complement strand
CTCCCGCTCCATTTCTGCAGCGCGCTGGTATTTATTGCCGCCATCATGCTCATCACCAAAAATCACACCCTGTTTGAATTTGTCTATTTTCTGGGCATTGGCGGGGCGCTGCAAGCCTACCTCACCCCCGATGCGGGGCAGTTCGGCTTTCCGCATTTTATCTTTTTTCAGATACTCATTTCGCACGGGGCAATTGTCACCGCCGGTATTTACATGACCGTGGTTGAAGGGTATCGCCCCACATGGCAATCGGTCAAGCGGGTGGTCATTGTTATGAATGTATATATGGTATTGGTGGGGATTGTCAACCGGGTAATCGGCAGCAACTATCTTTTCATTGCCCGGAAACCTGCCTCCGCCAGCCTGATGGATTTCCTCGGCCCCTGGCCCTGGTACATCATCAATCTGGAAGTGGTGGGGCTGGTGATGATATTGCTGTTGTATCTGCCCTTCGCCCTGAAAGACCGCAGAGCCGCCGCGCTGAACCGGGCCTGACGATACCATTGGAGTGAACTATGCTCAAAATTTCCATTCCCGATTACGGCGATTTGCAAATTGAACACCTGGCCCTGGATTACAACGGCACGCTGGCTGTCGATGGCCTGCTCATCGACGGCGTGGCCGAGCGTCTGAACCGGCTGGCCGGGCAAATGCTGGTTCACATCATCACCGCCGATACGTTTGGCCGGGCCAAGGCCGGGCTGGCCGATGTAGATTGCACGCTGACCATTCTGCCGCCGGATAACCAGCCGCAGGCCAAACGGCGCTATGTGCAATTGCTGGGAGCGACGGGGGTGGCCGCCGTCGGCAACGGGCGCAACGATGCCCTGATGCTGCAAGCCGCCAAAGTGGGCATAGCCGTCATTGAAGGGGAAGGCGCGGCCCCGGCCGCTGTGCAAGCCGCCGATGTGCTGGCCCCGAATATTATGGCCGCCCTGGATTTGCTGTTGAACCCCCTGCGCCTGAAAGCCACGCTGCGGGCGTAACCTGTTGCGCCGAATTACCCTTCGGGGCGCAAACGTTTTGCCAAATCCCGCAATTGCGTTGGGCTGACCGGCTTTAACAGCACCAGGTCGCTTTCCTCCTGCAACATATCGGCCAGCACGGTGTTGGCTGTAACCAGCATGACGGTAGTTTGCGCCAGACGGTCATCGGCGCGGATATTGCGCAAAATGTCCTTGCCGGACAGATGCGGCAGGTTCAAATCCAGCGTCACCAGATCGGGCGTTACTGCGGCCAGACGCCCAATGGCCTGCGCGCCGTCGTACACGGTTTCGGTGTCGTAGCCCGCCTCCTGCAAAACCAGCGTAAAAATTTCGGCCAGGGCAATATCATCTTCAATGATTAATGCGTACGGTTTTTTCACCTGATTTCTCCTGCGATACCCGTTTCAACGGGAGCGTCACCGTAAATGTGCTTCCCAAACCTGCCGCACTTTCCAGTGAGATGGTCCCAGCCATTAGCGTGACCAACTGTTTGACAATTGAAAGTCCCAACCCCACCCCTTGAATGGTGGTGCGCCGGTGGTCATCCACCTGCCGGAAGGCATCGAAAATGTACGATTTCGCGGTTTCCGGAATACCCGGCCCGGTGTCTTGCACGGCAATGGCCCAGTGGTCGGCATCAGGGCAAAAAATTCGCACCGCCACCGCCCCTTTTTCGGTATATTTGATGGCGTTGTTGATGAGATTGACCAGAATTTGCTGAAGCCGCAAGGTATCGCCGGCCAGCGTTTGCGGCACTGCGGCCTCACACTGCACCGACAACGCCAGCCCCTTCACCTGGGCCAGCACGGCCATTTTATCTTCCACCCGATGCAGCATCTCCTGCACGTCAAATGGTTCGGATTTGACCTCCACCGCGCCGGCCTCAATCTGGGCCTGATACAGCAAATCGTTCACCAGGTCTGAAAGGTAGTGGGTGCTGCTGACGATTTTCCCGGCAACGTCGCGCTGTTTGGGCGATATTTCCCCGAAGGTGCCGTCTTTGAGCAATTCCGCAAAGCCCAAAATTGCGCCCAACGGCGAGCGAAGTTCGTGGCTCACGTTAGCCAGCAATTGGCGGCGCACGCGCAGCGCATCCAATGCCTGGTCGCGGGCTTCCACCAATGCCTGCTCGGCTTTTTTGCGCTCGGTCACATCGCGCAAAACGACCAGCCGGGCATTCAGGTATCCGTCGCGCCCAAAGATAGGCGTCACGTGCCAATTAATAACTCTGGGCGTTTGTTGCAGGATGAGGGCTACTTCATCGTGTTTGTAGCTCTCTGTCTGAAAGAATGGCGCCAGTTTATCCCAATTGCCGGTTAATGTCTCGATGGGCAACCCCAACGCATCGGTCAGAGTATATCCCAACAGACGTTCAGCGGCGGGGTTCATATTCAATATGCGATTTTCCGCACTGACCACAATGACGGCATCCAGAATGGTATCCACCACCAAATCGGCGGCGATGGGCATGACGTTGAAAATCCGGTAGCGGAACAACCCCCACGCCACCACAATCCCCCCCACGGAAAAGGTGATGGGGCTGATGTTGTAGCCTGCGGTGATATTGCCGAACACATACACCACATTGCTGAGGAAAACGATGCCCGAAAAAATGAGCAGCACCATTATCTGGCGGCGATACAGCGCGATGGAACGGGAATAGGAAACGATGAGAATGATGGCGCTCAGCACAAAGACGGCGTAAATGTAGCCGGTATTGACCCAATACCACCACCCATGCTCAAAAATGACGGTGTTGAACGGCACATCGGCAGCCAAACGGGGATTAATCCACAGCCATTGATGGTAATCATTCGTCCACGCCAGCACAATGGTCGCCGCCGGAATGAAGAAAAGAAAGGCGAGGTTGCGCGGGGTGATGTATTTTTCCTGCCCGGTGTAGGTCAGCACCAAAACCAGCCAGATGATGACCGCACCCGGCACGGTCAGGTATTGCACCTTCGACCAAAATTGCGCCACCACATACGAGGTGCTGTTTAGTTCAAAAAAGTACCCCAATGCCCATACAAAGGTCGAAAACATCAGCAGAGCGAACCAGATTGCGCCCGGCGATGTTCGCCGCCGCAAACTCCACAGCATCAGCCCGCCGGAAACGACAGCCGACAGAAACATCGGGGCGGTATAAATGGTAAATGAAAAAGTCACACGTTGCTTCCTCTGGAGATAGCTGGCAGCGCTCAGCCCCAAATTTTCATCATCGCCGCACTGCACGCCCGCGCCGCATCCAGCACGCGGGTGATGTCTTCGGCGGTGATGCCGTAATGGGTCACGGCACGAATCTCGCCCGCACCATCACCAATGTTGATACCCCATTTTGCCATGAAAGGGGCGAATTTTCCAACTAACGGTTCATCCAATTTAAAGAAAACCATATTGGTATCGTTGGCGGTCACGGTGAAGCCGGGAATTTCCGCCAGCCCGTCCGCCAGCATTTTGGCATTCCGGTGGTCTTCCGCCAGCCGCTCGACCATCTCGGTGAGGGCGAGAATCCCCGCCGCCGCCAGAATCCCCGCCTGCCGCATCCCCCCGCCGACCATCTTCCGCCAGCGGCGCGCCCGCGCGATGAAATCGGCGCCGCCCACCAGCACCGTCCCCACCGG
>JAJRUC010000263.1 GCA_024278015.1 Chloroflexota bacterium | reverse complement strand
CCCTGGAAGCAATGGCCTGCGGCGCGCCGGCCGTCATCAGCCGGGTGGGGGGCAATATCGGGGCGATAGAGGACGGGCAGGGGGCGCTGTATTTTGAAGCCGGCAACGCCGCCGACCTGGCCGAAAAAATTTGCGCCTTGCTCGATGACCCGGCCCGGCACAAAGCCATGTCCCGGCAGGCCAGAGCCTTCATCGAAAATCATTACGCCTGGCCGCAACTTGTCAAACGCTATCAGACAATTATTGAAAAAACCAATGGCCGATAGAAACTATCAAACCAACTATTCGCAACTGCATCCCGAAGAGATGGCCGACCCGGCAGGCCGGCGCATCAAGGCCCAAAAAACGCTGGCCGTGCTGCAAGATGCTGTCCCATCCTCCTTAAGCGACTGCTCGGCGCTGGAGGTGGGCTGCGCGGCCGGGGCAATTGCCGGCCGTCTGGCCCCGGCCTTCGCCCATTACGTGGCGGTAGACATCGACGCCGGGGCGATTGCCCTGGCCGCGCAAACGCCCCACTCCGCCACTTTACGCTACGCGGTGATGAACGCGGAACGGCTGGATTTTGCCGATAATACCTTCGAGGTGGTGATTTGCGCCCACGTTTACGAACACGTGCCCCACCCGGCCACTATGATGCGCGAGATTTACCGCGTCCTCAAACCGGGCGGACGATGCTACTTTGCGGCGGGCAATCGGCTGCGACTGGTAGACCCGGAATACCGCCTGCCGCTGGCTACCCTGCTGCCCAAAGGGCTGGCAAACGGCTACGCCCGCCTGTTTCGGGGGCTGCCGGAATATTACGAAACGCACCTGACCCTGCCCTCGCTCAAAAAACTGGTCAGGCCGTTTCAGATAATCGACTACACCCGGCCCATCATCGAAAACCCGGAACGCTTTCGGGCCACAGATATGCTGCGCGGCGGCTCGCTGAAGCAAAAAATTTACGCCGCCATCATCAAATTCGCTTACGGCCTGGCCCCTACTTACATCTGGATTCTGCACAAACCCGATTTTTCTGCGCCCAAAAAACAGGTCATTCGCTATTACGATGACATTGCGCCCGTTTACGACAGCCGGTTTCGACGCAAGAATGATTATATCGACCTGCGGGAAAAGGAGTTGTTTGAAAAAAACATCGGCCCGGCAACGGCGGAGGCCCGTATTCTGGATTTCGGCTGCGGCACCGGGCGCTTTACGGCCTGGCTGCTGAACAAAAACCCGGCCCACATTCTGGGCGTCGATATTTCGGCGGGCATGATTGCCGCCGCGCGGGCCAAAATTCAGCATCCGGCGGCAAAATTTGCACAATACCACCCGGCCCGGCAGTCTACCCCGCTGGCCGCCGAGCCGTTTTCGCTGATTGTCTGCCTGGAGGTGGTGGAGTACCAACATTCGCCCGCTGAATTTTTTTCTGTGGTCAACAACAATCTGCAACCGGGCGGGCTGGTCTTCTTCGATGTCATCAACCGGGCCAATCCCGCCGTGCAATTAAAGGCCCGGTTCAACCCCAACTGGCAGAAGAATCAGGTTCAACGCTACACCGCCGCCGAAATTCGCGCCCTGTGCCGGAAGAACGGGCTGGAAATTTTACGCATGAATGGCGTTCATATGTTTCTTGTGCCCAAATCAATCCTGTCCAAAACCGGTTTTATTCGACATAACGCGCTGAAAATTGAACGTCTGCTGGACAAAGCGCCTTTTTTGCGGCACAATCTATCGTATCGAATAATGATTACCGCCCATCGGCGGCCCACCGCACCATGATAAATCGCTTGATTGCCTTGCTCAATAACAAACTGTTTTCGTATGCCTTTACGCTGGTGCTCATGGGAGCAATTTTGTTGAGCAGCCGCAGCCATTGGTCAGAATTTGCAGACATTCGTGTCATCAGTCCGGGGGCTATCGGCTGGCTGTCGATTCTGTTCATCGCCACCAGTCTGGTCAACGGCTACCGGCTAAAGATTTTTGCCCAGGCCTTCGGCGTAACGCTGCCCTTCACCGAATGGTACGGGCTGGAGTGCGTGCGAGCCTTTGCCAACTACCTGCCCCTAAGCGCGGGGCTGGCCCACAACGCCGCCTATCTAAAGGCCAAAAACAACCTGCCCGTCACCAAATACGTCAGCCTCACCGCCGGAAGCACCATCCTGATGCTGTTGAGCTTCGGCGGGTGGGGGGTGTTGCTGCTGGGGGGGGGGCGGCTGCTCACCGGCAACCTCAATTGGGCAATGATGGGACTTTCGGCGTTTTTTATTGCGGCGGCAGTGGCCGCGCTGGCCGTTCCCCTGCCGGGTCTGCAATCAGAAAATCGAATCATGCGCCAGCTAACCAGCGTGCGCGACGGCTGGGCGCTCATTCGGGCCGATAAACGTCTGCTGGCGAAAGTCTTGCTGCTGCAAACGCTCATTCTGGTCTTTTTGTCCACCCGGTTTTACATTATCTTCAAAGAAATAGCCGCCCCGCTGGGTTTTGTGGGCGTGGTGGTGCTGACCATTATGACCACCCTCATTCGCTTCACTTCGCTGTTTCCGGGCAATCTGGGGTTGCGAGAGGCCATTGCCGGCGGCGTGACGCGCTCGTTTGGGCTGTCGTTTCAAAGCGGATTTCTGGCCGGGGTCATTGACCGGCTGGTGGCGATGGCCTGGATTTTTACGCTGGGCATCATCTTCAGCCTGGTGCTGGCAACCTATCGCAATGAAGCCGCCCCGCCAAAACTGTAATCGGTGACCGTATGTTACATCTGAATTTAACCGAACACCCAAAGAAATTATTGGGGCTAACCCTGTTGGCCGCGCTTATTATGACCTTGTGGGCGCAATGGCCGTACCTGTTCGACAGGTATCGGGTCACTGAAGATGTTCAGCATTTTTACTGGATGGCCCGTTTTCAGGAACCGGATTTATTTCCGGTTGATTATTTGCGCTGGAATCATCGGCTGGTGAACCTGAATATTTTGGGTTTACCCGTAACCTTGCTGCCGCGCAGCCTAGGCTACGGCCTGCTGTTTTACGTGGGCAGCTTCTTCATCAACCCGATTTGGCTGATGAAGTTGCTGGTTTTTGCCCTGATGCCCTTGTGCGTAACGGTTTTGTTCCAATTCGGGTGGCGGCGCGACGGTCCTTTGACCGCCGTCGGCCTGAGCCTGCTGTTCACCTTTTTCATCCTGGCTTCCTTCCAGTCCATCTCAATTGCCACCGGCTTGCAACGCGCATTTGCCATCCCCTTGTTCATCCTCTTCATCAATGCGATGAGCCGGAAGCGTTATTGGGCCGCCGGGTTGCTGATTTTTGTCAGCCTGCTCTTTTACTTTCCGAATTTCCCGGTAGCCGCCCTGGCTTACGGGCTGTCGCTCATCACCATCCGCCGCCCGTTCAAACTGCGGGTCAATTGGACTCCGGCGCGTTGGCTGCCCCTCATCACCGGCGGCCTGCTTTCGCTGGCGGTAGTGGGCTGGACGCTGGCCGTGGAATCAACGGCAGAACTGGTCCCGGAAGCCGGGCCGATGCTGAAAAATCCGCTGTACCAAAACGGCGGGGCCACGCCATTGTTTCTCGGCTCGCCGCTGCTGGGCCGGGCCGGGCTGTTCGATGCCGGGTCGGATTTGATTAACTTTTTGCTGCTGCTGACCGTCGGGCTGTTGATGGTGGCCGTGCTGGGCCGGGCCGGCATCCGAAAAATTCCGGCGGTGGTTTGGCGCATTGTGGCCGCCGGCCTGCTGATGTACGCCGCCTCGCTGTTTCTGATTATCGCTTTTTCGTCATCGGCGCTGTATTTGCCCTCCCGATACACGCGCAGCACGCTGTTCATCGCCGCCATCTATTTTGTCGGCCTGAACTGGGCCAATTTTTGGCGGGAATTTCCAGCATGGCTGAAGCGCAATCGCAACCTGACGCTGTTTTTCGCTGTATTGCTGGGGGCCGCATTGGCAGCCATCGTCGCGTTTTTGCCGCCGAACCTGCCGCTGCGGCCGGTGCTGCTGTTCTTCGGACTGGTGTTGAGCGGCTTTGCAACCATGCTGGCCGGAGGCGCGGCCACGTGGCTGACTGCGTTCAGCCGCCGGTCGCCGCAAGTAAAATTCGGCGGGGCGACGGCGCTGGCGCTGGCGGCCCTTGTGGCGGGCGGATTTTACATCCGTACCCTTGAGCCGAAGCCCATCAATCCCACGCCCGCAGAACGGGCCGTGTATGAATTTGCGGCCACGCTGCCCAAAACGGCCGTCTTCGCCGGAGACCCCTACGTGCTGAACGGCGTGCCCCCTTTCGCCCGGCGGAGCGCGCTGTTCAACGCCATGAACCAGAAAACCATCCCCACCGCCGATTTTTTCAACGCCTACTACGCCGCATCGACGGACGTGGTTTTTGAGTTTTGCCGGCAGTACCATGTAAATTATATCATTGTCGATAAAAGCGACTTTACGCCGGAATATCTGGCCCGCAAAGAATTTTTGTACCGGCCCCACAACGATGTGATTATTGACATTGTGGCGGGCCGGACAAATTTTGTTTTGCCGGCCATGCCCGCTATTTTTACCAGCGCGCCGCTGGCCGTGATTGCCTGTCAAAATCCCGCCGCGAGTGGATAAATGTCGTCTGCGCCTCTCAAACCCATCGTGATACTGTTCATCGCCGGGCTGACGGTGCGGTTGGCAACCGCCGCGTTCCAGCCGCATCCGGCCAATATGGACGAAGCCTACCACACCGTCAACGCTATATCGCTGGCGACGGGCCACGGCTTTACCGAATCCTTCATCTGGAACTACCTCTCTCCGCCGGCCACGGTCACGCACCCGGCCAACCTGTACTGGATGCCCCTGACCGCCATCATCGCCGCCGTCGGGATGCTCATCGGCGGGGCGAATTATTCGGCGGGGCAGACTGGTTTTGTGCTGCTGGCAAGTTTGCTGCCTCCGCTGGGATTTTTGGCGGCGCGACAGGTCAACGGCAACAAGCGGCACGCCTGGGTAGTGGGGCTGCTGCTCCTGTTCGGCGGATTTTATATGCCGGTCTGGACGGTCATCGACACCTTTACACCCTTTGCCCTGGCCGGCGCAACCGCCCTGTACGCCACCTGGCGGCTGTTTGAAACGGACCGCTCTCGCTGGGCAATGACGGCCGGCGTTGCCGCCGGGCTGGCCCACCTTACCCGCGCCGACGGCCTGCTGCTGTTGGCGGTGGGCGGGCTGGTCATCGGCTGGATGGTCCGGCGCGGGCAATCGACCGGGGCCAAACGCAAGGCGCTGTGGGCCGGGGCCACGCTGTCGGCGGGCTATTTGCTGGTGATGCTGCCCTGGTTTATCAGAAACTGGCAAACAATGGGGGCCATTTTGCCGCCGGGCGGGGGCAAAACGATGTGGCTGCAAACGTATGACGATATTTTCAGCTACGGCCAAACGCTTTCGTGGCAAAGCTATCTGGCCTGGGGCCGGGGGCCGATTATCCGCTCCAAGATATGGGCGGCCTGGCTGAATTTGCAAACCCTCTTCGCCGTGCCGGGTATGATTGTCCTCTTTCCCCTGGCAATTTTCGGCTGGTGGCAAAACCGCCGCCACGCTTTATTTGTCATTTCCGGGCTGTATCTGGCTCTGCTGTGGACGGCGATGACCGTGGTTTTCACTTTTCCGGGGCCGCGCGGGGCGTTGTTCCACTCCAGCGGGGTGATTTTGCCCTTCATGATTTTAGCGGCGTTGTACGGTCTGGATACAATATTGCGCCGGATGGTGCGCCGGCGGCAAACATGGCGGCTGCGCCCGGCCCAAACCATCTTTAGCGGGGCGCTGGTTGTTTTTGGAGCGGCCATCGGCCTGTTTGCAATGACCGCCCACGCCAACCAGATTCCACCATCGTACCCGGCGCTGGCCCGCCGACCGGCCGGGCCAGCGGCCACGGTGATGATTGGCAATCCGCCGGCGTATCTGTACTTCGGCGGCAAGGCGGCCATTGCCCTGCCCAACAACGATCTGGATACAGCCCTGGCCGTGGCCGACCGCTACGGGGCCACCTTTCTGGCCCTGGATGCCAACCACCCGGCCCCCTTCGACGGGCTGTTTGCCGGACGGGAATCGCACCCGCGTTTGAGTCTGGCGGCAGAATTTCCCGGCCCGCTGTATCTGTATCGAATTGAAAGCCGGTGACAAGCGTATCAGGTAAGCTGCCTCCAAAACAGGGCAGTTGTCATTGCGAGCGGAGCGAAGCAATCGCCGTCTCCACACATCGGAGATTGCTTCGGCGCAAAAAACGCGCCTCGCAACGACAGCCCATGCAGATATTGACAAGCGACAAAATCGATGAGTAATTCTTTGAAACGCGCCCTGACCGAACTAACCGCCCCCCGCAAGTTACCCCTGTGGCTGGGGCTGGCCGCGCTGGTGGGCCTGTTCTACCTGGCCGTGGCCCGCTTTGGGGCCGGGTACACCGGCTTCCCCCTGGACGACGCCTGGATTCACCAGACCTACGCCCGCAATCTGGCTCTGCGCGGCGAATTTGCGTTTGCGCCGGGCCAACCCAGCGCCGGCTCAACGGCTCCGTTGTGGACACTGCTGTTAAGCGCGGGCTATTTTTTACAAGTGCCCTTTAGGCTGTGGGCCTATGGGCTAGGCGTGGCAGCGCTGGGGCTGAGCGGGTTTACGCTGGCCCGGCTGGGGCAGCGATTGTTTCCGCAAAAGCCGTGGCTCGGTTCGGTAGCGGGGCTGGCCCTGGTTTTTGAATGGCACATGGGTTGGGCGGCTGTTTCCGGCATGGAGACGATGCTTTTTGTGTGGCTCAGTATTCTGCTGGTGGAACGATTCGCCGTGTTGGAAAAGGCGGACACCCTGAAACCGTGGCTGCTGGTGGGCGGCAT
>JAJRUC010000262.1 GCA_024278015.1 Chloroflexota bacterium | reverse complement strand
TCTCCTTTGGTAATAAAATAATTTATTCCGCGCCGTCTTCGTTGACCGGCAGGGCGGTGGTGTATTTGACTTCGCTCAAAACCAGGCTGGTGTGAATATGCGCCAGGCCGGGTACCGGCGTCAGGCAGTCAACCACAAAGCGCTGCAAATCCTTGCGGTTGCGAATTGCCACTTTCAGTAAATAGTCGTATTCGCCGGTCACGTGATGACATTCCAGCACTTCCGGCATGGCCTGGATGATGGTTTTGAAATTATCCACGTTTTCCGACTGGTGCAGTTGCAAGGTGACGTTGATGAAGCAGAGCATATCGTAACCCAGTTTTTCGCGGTTGAGCAGGCCGGCGTAACTTTGGATGAAGCCGCGTTGTTCCAGCCGTTTGATGCGGCCATGCGCCGCTGAGGGGGAGAGGTTGACCCGTCCGGCCAAATCTACATTGCTGATACGGCCTTCGGTTTGCAGGATGCGTAAAATCGCTTTATCCAGATTATCGAGCGCATCTTCGCTTGAATATTCCATTGAAAAA
The DNA here is from genome assembly GCA_024278015.1 of Chloroflexota bacterium. Taxonomy (GTDB): domain Bacteria; phylum Chloroflexota; class Anaerolineae; order 4572-78; family 4572-78; genus JAJRUC01. The sequence goes on along the minus strand of JAJRUC010000262.1, from coordinate 11,002 downwards.
CACCTTTTAAATCGAATGATATTTTGTATTATATCAGAACAACAGAAAGAAACAAATTTAAAACAATGAAATGGTGAATATTATTCATAAAATAAATTCGGGCCGCGACGCTGCTGCCGGGGGTATGCCCCGATACATGAATATTGACGCGGCCTTGCCCCAAACTGGACAGGCAAGCCGATTACCGGTAAACTCTCTGCATAATATTTAAAGAATGAGGTTTGAGAGTGATAAAAGTAATTACGTTTGATTTTTGGGCCACGCTGTACCAATCGAAGCAAATTGACTACCGGCGGCGCTTGCAGGAATTCAAGACGCTGGTAGAGCAAAACGGCGCACCCAAATCATCGCTGGACGAGTTTAAGGCGGCGGTGAAGGTGGCCCGTCGCACATGGAACGATGTTTGGGAGCAGGACCATCGCACCCTGAAAGCGGAAGACTGGCTGGATATTATTTTGAATGAGCTGGATATTACTCTGCCGGCCCCGCGCCGCAACGAAGTGGAAACGTACCTGGAACACACGGTGTTGCGAGATGCGCCCACGCCGGCGCCGGCAGCCAAAGAGGCACTTTCGGCCTTGAGCCAGGATTACCGACTGGGCATTATCTCTGATACGGGGGTGACGCCGGGCCGGGTGTTGCGTCAAATTCTGGAGCGCGACGGCATTTTGGGCTACTTCAGCCACTGCACGTTCTCTGATGAACTGGGGCGCAGCAAACCCCACCCCGATACCTTCCTGACCACCCTGGCCGCATTGGGGGCCGGCTCCGAACAGGCCGTCCACGTGGGCGATATTCGGCGCACCGATATTGCCGGCGCCCACGGCGTGGGCATGCGAGCCGTGCAATACATCGCCCTGAACAACGACCAATCCAACCACGCCATCCCCGATGCCGTCATTGAGAGCCACGCCGACCTGCCGCCGCTTTTGCGCCGGTGGCAAAGTTAATCCCCACGCTTGCCCCACGCCGTTATCGTCGGGTAACTGTCGGCAGACCGGCTTGATGTTCTATCCTGACCCGGTTACAATGACAGGTGCAACGCGCATCATTTTATCCGGGGAATTCAATGGACAGCCGCCAAATCTTTAAAAAATCGGGAATATTGTTGGGCCTGACCGGCTGGCTGTTGCTGTTGGCTTTGGTTTGGATAACGTTGCCCGCGCGTGCAGATGCCCCCCCGGCAGCTCGGCGCGGGTTGGGGGGAGATGAATTGCTGGCGCAGATGCAGGCCTGCAAATTTCCCCGGAACCGCGCCGGGCAGGTGTGCTTCGAGGCCGTGTGGCGTTATATCCTGCCCCCGCAGCGCGACGGCCAAAATTTAATAACGCCGGTGCAAACCCTGCCCTTCACCACCGAAATCCGGGCCACCGGCTATATCAAGGGCCTGTACGTAACCTACTACGGGCTGGGGTCTCCGGCTTACCGGGAGCAGGTGCAGCATTTGCTGGAAACAACGGAACTTAACGCCCTGGTGATGGATATTAAAGGCGACCGGGGCCGCTTGCCCTACACCAGCACTGTGCCCCTGGCCGTCGAAATCGGGGCGGATGCCCACCCGATGATGACCGCCTGGCCCGCCTGGATGGCCTGGTTTGCCGGGCGCAACGTCCGCACCATTGCCCGCATCGTCGTCTTTAAAGACGAGCCGCTGGCCGCCGCCCACCCGGAATGGGCTGTGACCGATGTCGACACCGGCGGCGTGTGGCGCGACCGCGAAGGGCTGGGCTGGGCCGACCCCATGCGTGAAGAGGTGTGGGATTATAACATTGCCCTGGCCGTTGAGGCCGCGCAAAAAGGCTTCAATGAAATCCAGTTCGATTATGTCCGCTTTCCCACCGACGGCTTGATTCACCGGGCCTTGTTTGCCGCCGAAAATACCGCCGAAAACCGGACGGCGGCCATTGCCGGCTTTTTAGCCAAAGCCAAAGCGGCTCTGGCCCCCTACAATGTGAAAATCGGGGTGGATGTGTTCGGCTACACCACCTGGCGCCCGGACGATATGGGCATCGGCCAGCATTTGGAGACGCTGGCCCCGTACATTGATGTTATCTCTCCGATGCTGTACCCCTCTACCTTTGCCGATGGCCTGCCCGGCTTGCCGCAGTACCGGGAAGCCATCGCCTTCCCCTACGAAGTAGTCAATCTCAGCACCCTCAGGGCGGTGGCCCGGCTGAAGGCCGTCAACCCGGCCCTGGAAGTGCGCCCCTGGCTTCAGGATTTTCCCGATTACGCCTTCGACGGGCGCACGTACACCCCCGATGAAATTCGGTTGCAAATGGAGGGCGCGCGCCGGGCGGGCGGGCGGGGCTGGATGTTATGGGACCCGCGCATCCAATATACGTCGGCGGCGCTGGTTTCCGCCGACCCGGTGTATTTGCCCAACGTCAAGGGGCAGGTACTGGTGCCGGTCTATCACCTGATTGGCGAACCGGAGGGCCGTTGGCAGCGCGCGCCCGCCAACTTTCGGGCGGATTTGGAGCAATTTTTGGCCCTGGGTTACTATCCGGTGAACCTGCGCGATTTAACTGCCGCCGATTTGAGCATGGTTCCGGCGGGCAAACGCCCGGTGGTCCTGACATTTGATGACTCGTCGGTGGGCCAGTTTCGTATGTTGCCGGACGGCAGCGTAGACCCCGATTCGGCGGTGGGTATTCTGCTCGGTTTTCACGCCGCCCACCCCGCCGATTGGCCGCTGCGGGCCACCTTCTTTGTGTTGCAGGATGTCGATGCGCCGGAAAGAGTATTGTTCGGCCAGCGAGAGTGGGCGCAGCAAAAGCTGCAAATGCTGGTTAATTGGGGCATGGAGGTCGGCAGCCACACTATCAGCCACGCCAATCTGGCCGAAAGTTCGTCGGTAGAGGTGCAATGGCAGTTGGCCGTGAGTCAGGCGAATTTGCAGGCTCTGTTGCCGGGCTATCGGGTGGTATCGCTGTCTGTGCCGTTTGGGGCGTATCCGGCCGATGAGTCTCTGTTGGCAGCAGGGGTTTATCAGGAAATGGCCTATCGCTATCAGGGGGCAGTGGCGGTGCGCGGCGGCCTGACCGTTTCGCCGCAGAGCCGGGGCTTCAATCCGTATCGCATTACGCGGGTGCAGGCCACCCGGTCTGAACTGGATTACTGGCTGCAACAGGCCAATCGCTCCGGCGTGTCTTACGTCTCCCGGGGCGAGTAGCTTCGCGTAAGTGGCATTGATGGGCAGAGGCGGCGCGTGAGCCGTCTCTGCGGGAGATATTTATGTGGCAGGGGCATAATGCAGCGTGCCCCTACGGGTTTTCTGCACAATTTACTACCGCATATCCCGCAACTCTTCAAACAAATCAATTTCCGCTTCGGTCAGGTGTTGGGGCAATTTTACATTGACGGTGACGTACAAATTGCCGTAGGAATTGGCGACGCCCAGTTTGGGCATACCCTGTCCGCGCAACCTGAAGGTTTTACCGTTTTGGGTTTCCGGCGGAATTTTAAGCTTCAGCGAGCCTTTCAGGGTCATCACTTCGGCGTTGCCGCCCAGCAAAGCGGTATACAGGTCTACATCCACCCGGGTTTTCAGGTCGTCGCCCTCCACCTCAAAATCCGGATGTTTGGCGATGTTCACCCGCAGGTACAGGTTGCCGTTGGGAGCGCCGCCCGCGCCCTGCCCGCCTTCGCCTTTAATGCGAACTTTGGTGCCGGTTTTGGCCCCCATCGGAATTTTAACCTCGAGGCGGCGGTTGTTGCTTTTTTGCAAAATGCGGGTTGTGCCCTGATACGCCTCTTCCAGCGAAATTTCAATCTCGCGGGTATAATCTTGCCCCTTGCGGGCAATGGTATGCCCGCCCATACTGCCGAAAATCGCCTCAAAAAAGTCAGAGAATCCGGTGCCGGATTGCCGGCCGCCGCCGAACAGGTCGTTCAGGTCTACGCCGCCCTGCGCCCAGTCGTTCCAGTTAAATCCGCCGCCGGCCCCGGCTTGCTGGTAGGCCTGCCACGAGGACCCAAGCTGGTCGTATTTGGCCCGTTTTTTCGAGTCGGTCAGCACTTCGTTGGCTTCGTTGATTTCCTTGAATTTTTCTTCCGCCACGTTATCATTCGGATTAACGTCCGGGTGATATTTGCGGGCCAGTTTGCGATACGCTTTTTTAATTTCGTCCGTTGTGGCCGATTTTTTAACACCCAGTATTTTATAATAATCTTTATAGTCCATGCGTTTCACCTGTTTTATGGCTTTCAATGACTCAGTCGTGACGCACTTGGCCGTATTCTGCATCTGGTTTCATGAATTATCCGAATTTCTGCTTTTTTCGGCTGCGTCAGTACTGAACTTATAGATATTACGCGAAACGGGCCAATTTTTCAAATTAAGCGGTGTGGTGCGGCTACATACCCACCATTTTCCGCCCGGCGGCCAGAATATTAGCCACGGCCTGCGCGTCGGCGGCCTCGGAATACACCCGCAGCACCGGCTCCGTGCCCGATGGCCGGATGAGCAGCCAGCTATCATCGGCCATTAAAAATTTGATGCCGTCTTTGGTTCCTATGGAGACAATGGCTTCGTGGTTGATGGCGGCCGGGGCGTTATTCGCCAGCCGATTGACCATCTCCTGTTTGGGCACGGGCTGCTCCAGTTGAATGTCGGTGCGGCGATAGCAGGTTGGCCCCACCGATTTTTGCAGGTCGGCTACCAGTTCGTGCAGGGGGGCGTGGGCGCGGGCGATGATTTCCAGCAGCAGCAGGCCCATCAGCACGCCGTCGCCCTCCGGGATGTGGCCCTTGATGCTGATGCCGCCCGATTCTTCGCCGCCAATCAGCACATCGTCGCGCAGCATCAGTTCGGCAATGCCGTCAAAGCCGACGGGCGTTTCGTACAGGGGCAGGCCGTACTGTTTTGCCAGCCGGTTGAGCATCAAGGTGGAGCTGACCGTTTTGACCACCGCCCCCCGCCAGCCCCGCTTTTCGTATAGATATTGCAGACTGAGGGCCATAATGTGATGCGGGTCAATGAAATTGCCCAGCGCGTCCACCGCGCCGATGCGGTCGGCGTCGCCGTCGGTGGCCAGACCGAGGTGAGCGTGTTTGTTGCTGACGGTAGCCACCAGGGCCTCAAGATATTTGGCTATCGGTTCGGGGTGGATGCCGCCGAAGCCGGGGTTCATCTCCGCCCGAATGTTGAAGACGCGGGTGCGGGTGCGGGCCAGCAATTCGTTGAACGCGCCCCGTCCGGAGCCGTACATGCCGTCGGCCACCACGCGCAACTCTCCGGCAGAGATGATGTCCAGGTCGATGAGTTTGCGGGTCAGGTGTTCGTAATAGGCCCAGGCCGGGTCGAATTTGATGATGCGGTTTCGGGCGCAGCCTTCATCAAAGGACATGGTTTTCGGTTCAATGCCTGCGGCCTGGATTTCGGCCAGCCGATTGGCAATGTTTTGCGTTTCTTTTTTGGTGAAGGCGCCGCCATAGGCCGCCTTCAGCTTAAAACCGTTGTAGCGGGGCGGGTTGTGACTGGCGGTAATCATTACCCCCAGCGCGGCTTTTTTGTGGACGACGTTGTAGCTGATGGCCGGGGTGGGGCAATCACCACGGGTGAGCCAGACGACGATGCCGTTGGCGGCCAGCACGCGGGCCACTTCACCGGCGTAGCGGTCGGACAGAAAGCGGGTGTCAAAGCCGATGACCACCTCCGGCGTGGCCTTGCCGGCGTGGTTGTCCTGCACATAATCGGCCACGGCTTGCGAAACCAGCCGCAGGTTTTGGAAGGTGAAGGTGTCTGAAATAACGGCCCGCCAGCCGTCGGTGCCGAATTTGATGCTCATAAGTATGGAAGCTCCCGATAAAATGATGAATGATGAACGATGAATGATAACCGGTGAACGTGGGTTCGGCTATCTGAAATCCCTTGAATTATACAATCTTTTCAGGTCAAGGCAAAGCATCCGGGGTGTTGCGCGTGCGCTCAAAATCTTGACGAATCGCCGTTTTGTGGTATGATTTCGCCAAATATGCCCCGGTAGCTCAAAGGATAGAGCAACAGTCTTCTAAACTGTAGGTTACAGGTTCGAGTCCTGTCCGGGGCGCACCCCGTCCGGCTATTCCTCCATAACGCAAATCCCCTGAAAACCATTGGCTGCAAGATAAACACCGGCAATGTGAAAGGACATTCTCAATGACCATCTCATTCCCCCCCGATTTTGTTTGGGGAGCCGCAACCGCCGCCTATCAAATTGAAGGCGCGTATAATGAAGACGGCAAGGGCGAATCAATCTGGGACCGCTTTGCGCACACGCCCGGCAAAATCAAAAACGACGAAACCGGCGATGTGGCTTGCGACCACTACCATCGCCGGCAGGCAGATGTGCAGTTGATGCGGGATATGGGTTTGCAAGCCTACCGGTTTTCGATTGCGTGGCCTCGTATTTTGCCGGCCGGGCGGGGAAGGGTCAATCAGGCCGGGCTTGATTTTTACAGCCGGCTGGTAGACGGGCTGCTGGAGGCGGGCATCACTCCCTTTGTGACCCTGTATCACTGGGATTTGCCCCAGGCCCTGCAAGACAGGGGGGGCTGGGCCAATCGGGATACCGCGCAATATTTTGCCGATTATGCCGGCCTGGTTTGCCGCCGTTTGGGCGATAGAGTATTGCGCTGGATTACCCACAACGAACCCTGGGTGGTGGCTTTTATGGGGCATCAACTGGGCCGGCACGCGCCCGGCCTGACCGATACCCGCAGCGCGCTGCGGGCGGCCCATCACCTGCTGCTGTCGCATGGGCTGGCCGCGCCGGTCATTCGCCAACACAGCCCCGCCGCCGAAGTGGGTATCGCCCTGAATATAAACCACGTTGACCCGGCCGGAGATTCGGAGGCTGACCTGGCCGCTGCCCGTCGTCTGGATGGCTACACCAATCGCTGGTTTTTAGACCCGTTGGCCGGGCGGCCATATCCGGCTGATATGGTTGAGTACTATCGAGAGCAAGGCCAGTTGCCGCAGGAAATGGATTTTATGGGCGATGATTTGCCGATTATCGCCACTCCCATCGATTTTGTGGGGCTGAACTACTACACGCGCCTCGTTGCTCGCGCCGGAGGTGAACCGACAGTGCCGGAAGGCGCTCCCGTCACTGAAATGGGCTGGGAAGTGTATCCCGACGGCCTGTATCACGTGCTGAACCGGCTGCACACCGAATACCACCTGCCCAAAATTTACATCACCGAAAACGGCGCCGCCTACAGCGACGGCCCCGACGAGACCGGGCGCATTGCCGATACCCGCCGTCGGGACTATCTGCGGCTTCATTTTGCGGCGGCTCAGCGGGCCATTCAGGCCGGGGCGCCGCTGGCCGGCTATTTTGTCTGGTCGTTGATGGATAATTTTGAATGGGCGCACGGCTTTTCGCAGCGATTTGGGCTGGTGTGGCTTGATTATCGCACCCAGGAACGCATCATCAAAGACAGCGGGCACTGGTACAGCGCCGTCATTGCCCAAAACGGCTTTTCGGAGACGCAGCCGCATAATATTTCGGGCGCGGATTAGCCCATTTTTGGCAAAGGCCCCGGTTCAAGACTGAACTTTGGTGATGATGACGACGTTGAACGCCGGACAAGAGAACTGATTTTATTTACCCCGTATCCTTTTCTTCATTTTCCCGTCTTTTAATTGAATCGCGTTTATATCTGTTGATGAGCTTGCGTTTTGGAAGCAGCGCAATTTGAAACCGGCTCGCCACGTATGAACCCCACCACCGGCGCGAAGGCCATTCAAACGCGGTTTTGACACACAAATGGCGTGTGCCGTCGATGCTTTAGCGACAAGTATCCCCAAATATTACGCAGAAAAGGTTACTCATTTATCTATGCGACATCCGGTTTTTCGTTTTATTCAGCCCCTTGTTTTTGCTGTACTGGCTTTACTGGCCCTGACCGCAGGATTGCAATTTGCTCATGCCCAAACCGGGTCTTTCGGCGGAAATCCCACCCTCATCTGGCCCCTGTCCGGCAGCAGCCAGGCCGATACGGCCTCATCGCCTTTTGGCCCGCGCTGGCAGGCTTCGCAGAGCCGATACGATTATCATCCCGGCATCGACTTGCCCGCGCCGCAAAACTGGCCCGTTCATGTCATCACCGACGGCATCGTTTCAGAAGTGGGTTGGCTTTCCGCAAGTTCCGGGCTGGCCGTGGTGGTTTATCATCCTGCGCTGGATTTGTATTCCGCCTATCTGCATTTGAACAGCACAGATGTGGCGCTGGACGATTCGGTGACGCAAGGGCAGGTTATCGGCGCGGTGGGCGATACCGGCATCACCGATTTTATGCACCTGCATTTTGAAATTCGGCTGACCAGAACGAACTATCCCACCTCTACCCGCAACCCGTTAGGCTATTTGCCCCACCCGGATGTCACCACGCCGACCATTCGCATCGGCAGTATCACCAGCGACCCCATTTACAGCCCCACCGTTTCGCTGGTGATTACCGCCGCCCGCACCGAACTGGATGTGAACATTATCACGGTGACGGTGCGCGATAAAACGACGGGCGCCGTGGTAGATGCCCGCACGGTTGATTTAAATCAGCGTATCCCCACCGGCTCGGACACGCTTGCCACCATCGACGCCGGTCTGCAACCCTCTGCCTTCAACACGTCCACCCTTGATTATAAGTTGACGGCAAATTTTAATTTACATGTGGATGACGGTTTTACGTTGACGGCAGAAGTTGCCGATTTGGCCGGGCACACCGCTTCGGTGACGCGGGTGGCGGATGATACCACGCCTCCGGCCCGGGTTCAGGATTTGAGCGCCACCCGCCAACCGGACGGCGGCGTGGCGTTGCGCTGGACGGCTCCCGGCGACAGCAACATGGTTGGCGCGGCGGCCCTGTACGACATCCGGTACAGCGCCGCGCCCATCGACAGTTTCACATGGTACAGCGCCACCCAAATTGCTTCCCTGCCCGCCCCGCTGCCGGGCGGCGCGGCGCAAACATTCACGGTGGCCGGCCCGCTGCCGTCCCCGGTTTATTTTGGCCTGAAAACAAGCGACAGCGAAGGAAACTGGTCGTTGCTGTCAAATTCGGCCCAGGCGCGCACCGCGTGGCGCATCTTTTTACCGCTAATCATTAAATAAAATTATATACCCGGAGGAAAATACATGAATTGGCACTTGAACACTGTTTTTGCGCATCGAATGAAATCTTTGACGTGGGTTTTGACTGCGTCTATTCTCCTGACCGGCGGAATGTTGCTGGCGCTGGCGGCCACTGCCGCCGCCTCTGCCCCGCCGGATACAAGAGCCGCCACCGGCGCCGCGCGGACGGTATCGACCATTAATTTGCCCAACCAAAGCGGGCTGGAACCTTACGCCATGGCCTACAACTCATCGAACGGGTACATCTACGTGACCAACAATAACACCAACGATGTTTCGGTCATCAGCGGCTCAACCGTTATCGCCCGCATCCCGGTGGGCAGCGGCCCGCGCGGCATTACCTACAATACGGGCAACGGGCGCATGTACATTGCCAATAAATCCTCCGACAGCGTCAGCGTCATCAACGGCACCACCAAAGAAGCGGATATTCCCGTCGGCAACCGGCCCTCGAACCTGAAATTCAATCCCAAAAATAATTACGTGTACGTCCTCAACGCCTTAAGCGATACCGTTTCCATCATTGACGGGCCTGCCGTCATTGCCACCGTGCCGGTGGGCAATCACCCCAGCGTTACGGTGGTGAATGATGACCCCGCTTCCCCCAATTACGGCGATGTGTATGTGACCAATCTTTTGAGCGACACCGTAACCATCATCGGCGGAACCAATGGCACCACGGTGGTCGGCACGCTGCCCACAGGCGGCATCCGCCCCACCGACCTGACCTTCAACCCGAACACCGGCTACGTGTATGTGGTGAACACCTACAGCGACACCCTGACCACCAGAGGGAGCGTGACGGTCATTGACAGCGCCACCCGCGCGGTAAAGCGCACATTCACCGTCAACACCCGCCCCACCGCCATCACCGCCGACCGGGGGAGCGATAACGCCTATGTGCTGAACACCGGCGGTGACAGCGTGAATGTCCTGCGCCGTTCCGGGCGGGCGCTGCCCCAAAGCTGGTTCAGGGTGGGCAACTATCCGCGCCGGGTGCGGGTAGACCCGGTGACGCATATGGTGTATATCGCCAACGCCTACAGCGATACCGTCACCGTGATGGACGGCAGCGCCGTGACCGTGACCGTAGCCGGCGCAGTTAATGTGGGCGACGCCCCGCAAGCCATTCAAATCGACCCGACAAATCACAATGTATATGTGGGCAATCGCGGCGGAAACACCATTTCCATTTTGAACGGCACCTCGGTGGTGGGCACTATTCCGGCCCAGTATTATCCCAATCATATCACCATCAATCCCAATAACGGCTATGCCTACGTGCCGATGCGCGGCAGCAATGTGGTGCGGGTGTACAATGGCGCATCATTGGTGCAGGAAGTGGCCGTGCGCCACAACCCGCGTTACGTGGCTATCAATCCGGCCACCAACACCGCCTACGTCGCCAACTTCGACAGCAAATCGCTTTCGGTGATTGACGCTGCTTACAACCAGATTGCCCGCATCTCCCTGGGGCAAAAAGGCCCCATCTTTGTCACCTTCGACAGCGTCAAGAACCGGGTGTATGCCGCCAACTGGTACAGCGATACCGTCAGCGTGGTGGATGCTGCCACCAATCTGGTGTTGGGAGCGGTATCCGTGGGGAAAAATCCGCGCTACATTGCCATCGACCCAGGTTCGGGTTACGCTTATGTGGCAAATGTCTTCGGCAACACCGTTTCGGTGTTGAGCGGCACCACCGTGGTCTCTACTCTGGCCGGCGGGCTGGAACCCCGTTTTGCCCTGTATAATCCGGCCAACGGCAACATTTACGTCAGCAATAAAGCCGATGGGACGGTGAGCGTGTTCAACGGCTTGAGCAAAGTAACCGACGTGACGGTCGGCGTTCAGCCGGAAGATATGGCCGTTGACAGCGCGGGCCG
>JAJRUC010000261.1 GCA_024278015.1 Chloroflexota bacterium | reverse complement strand
TGGTCGGGTTCATCAGCCGGGCATCCGCCGAAAGCGTGACCTGACCGTAGTGTCCCAGGTCGTAGTTCTCGGTAACGTACAGGGCCTGCGGGAATGTTACCAGCATACCTTCGTATTTTTCGGCTTCGGTGGCGCTGCTGAAGGGTAGTGTCACATCGGTGGGGGTGATGGAATGGCCGGCGCTCAACACGGTGGCGGTCAGTACGTTTTTAAGTTGGGTCATACCGTAATATTCATCAACTGTGCCGCGCAGGCTGACCAGATCGCCCGCGTTCACATCGACGGAGGTATCGTACACAAAGACGCCGTCAGAGGTCGTGGTGTCGCCGTCGCCAGTGGCGTCTTGCAGAAAATAGCCCTTAAGCTGGTTTGAGGCCTGGAAATCGGCCACGACGATACCTTGCACCGAAACCGTTTGGCCCTTCATCAGGCTGGCGTCGCCATCGCCCTGAATAATGGGGATGGTGATGGTTCCCACAAAGGTGCTGACCGGGTCGCCGGTGATGGTTTCGGTGTAGTTGCTGGTAGCCATGTAGGTGTCGTTGACGATGGATACGTCGTTGCCGAGGCCGGTGGGGGCGGTGACGGCAAACGTGGCCTGCACCGATTGCCCGGCGGGCAGGTCGGCGGGGGTCCAGACCACATTGCCGCCGGTCAGGGCGCCGCCGTCGTTAGAGAAGGCGAAGGTCACGCTGGCGGGTACGGTATCGGTGATGCGGATGTTGGTCAGGGTAAAATCGACGGTGTTTTGCAGGGTGAGGGTGTAGGTGTACAGGTCGCCCGGCTCTACCGCGCTGGGCGAGGTTTTGCTCAGGGTGGGGCCGGCGTTGATGTCGTCATCGTTACGCGGCTCAATTTTGAAATTGCCGAAACCGTAATTGACCGGCCCTTGCACAAAGTACAGGGAATCGCTCAGGGCGGGCGTGTAGTTGAAGGTGCCCAGGTCGTCGACGCGCACATCGCCGCTGCCGTCGTCAACGCTCCATTCACCGTATCCCAAACTTGGGTTGGTGACGGTCACGTTCATGACGCGCACAAAGACGCTTTCCCAGTCTTCGGCATTGACGGCGGTGGTGGTGAGTACTTGCGGGGCGGGTAGCGTATTGCCGCTGTTGATGACGGTGGTTGCCGCGCCGGAACCAAATTCGGTCATACCGTAATATTCGGCAATCTGGCCGGTCACGGTGATGGCGTCGCCCACGTTCAGCGTGCCCGCCGGCTTGTAAAGCATAATGCCGCTGCGGGGGCCGGTTCCGTCCTGAATAAAGATGTTGTCGCCGTAATTGGCTACGACCACGCCGGTGGTGGTTACGGTTTGGCCGGCGTAGGGGCTGCTTGAGCCGGTGCCTTGAATTTCCTGGATGGTCACTGGTCCCTGGGCAAACGCCAGCGAAACGTTCAGGGCCATAAATAGCGTCAAGGCCATGATTATCATTAATACAGTAAAGGATTTGCGTTTCAAATTCATGTTTTCTCCTCAAAATAAATTATATGGTTGGTAAAACAGATGCGAACCAGACCCTTGTACACTTTCCAAACAAGCGTATTCTCCATTTTAGAATATGAACCGGAAATCTGCAACATTCTCAACAACAAATGTTGATGATGTCGGCCAGGATGCCGGCGGCGGTGGGGCTGCCGCCCGCGCCCGCGCCCACCAGCGTCACCGGGCCAATCAGATCGGTGTGACAGGTAATGGCGTTGGTCGGCCCCATAATGCCGGCCAGCGGGTCGGTGAGGGGGAGCATTTCCGGGCCGACGCCGGCTGTCACTCTCCCGTTTTCTTTTTTGGCCCAGCCGATGAGCTTCCAGCGTTTGCCTTCGGCTTTGGCCCGGTCAATATCCGCCGGGGTGAGCCGGCTGATGCCCCGGCAGGGCACGTCCTCTTTGCGCAGGGGAGCGCCCATCACTACGTTGGCTAAAATAACCACCTTGCCCTGGGCGTCGAAGCCTTCCACATCGGCGGTGGGGTCGGCTTCCGCATAGCCCAGCTCCTGGGCCTGCTGCAAGGCTGCCTCGTAGGTCAGGCCCTCTTCCATTTTAGTCAGGATGTAATTCGTCGTGCCGTTGAAGATGCCGCTCACTTCGGTGATATTGTTGCCCACCAGGCAGGTTTGGGGCATGCGCAGGGCGGGCGTGCCGCTCATAACGGTGCTTTCAAAGCCCCATCGGGCGCCATTCTCCTTCGCCAGGGCCGATAATTCCTGATACGCCAACGCCACCGGCCCTTTGTTGCTCATCACCACATTTTTGCTGTTGGAAAAGGCCGCCCGGCAGTGGTCTATGGCCGGTTGGCCGGTTTTTACATCAGTGTAGCTAACTTCAATGATAGTGTTGGCGTTGCTTTGGCGGATGGTGGTCAGGCTGTCCCAGCCCCGAATCAGGCCGGGGTGGCCGGGATAGTCTGCCAGGTTGCCGGTCGATTGGACAGCTTTCAGCAGCGCGGCCAGATCCAGCCCTTCGGGGTGATACACCGCCCCTTTCAGCAAATCGGATACGGCCGTAATTTGCAGATTAAGGCCGTGCGTCTTTTCAAGGTGAGTGTGTTTGCGGCGGATAACCTCGGCCACAGCTTGTCCAACCACGCCAAAGCCAATCAAGGCCAATCGATGGGTTTGCAAGGTCATAAGTTTTCTCCTTTTAAAAAATCCCCCTCCCTACCCTGTTCAGGGCACAGGCAACGGGTGGGGGTTGTGGTTAAATTATACTCAACCGCGTCATAAAATAACAGTAACTACTCAGGCATCAGAGATAAAGTTACCAGTTAGAACGGCTTTGCCATTTTTTACCCCCCTCAATCCCCCCGTTGACGGGGGGAAGTGTTACATTCTCCCCCCTCACGAGGGGGGAGTGAGTGGTTACAAATAACATGGATTTGCAGAAATGCGCCGGTTTTTGTAGGGGCGACTCTTGTGGTCGCCCAAATTCGGGCTGAAACACAGGGCAACCACAAGGGTTGTCCCTACCCCGAACCAACATATATCAGTGAAAAACCATGTTCGTTTGTGACGCAGTTGAGTATA
>JAJRUC010000260.1 GCA_024278015.1 Chloroflexota bacterium | reverse complement strand
CGCACTTCGTTTACTTTGGCGGCGGGGACGCGAATGGTGGCCCCCCCGTTATCCAACTGGAAGGGGACGTTGTTTTCTTTTAAATAATCTACAATGGCAGAGCCGTCTTCCGGGGCCAGGTCGGTGAAGGCGGCGGTGTAATTCGGGGTTTGAGACCACGTTAAAAAGAAGATGAGGGCCGTGAGCGCGGCGGTTATCAAGGCGCCCAACCCTACTTTTTGCGAGGTACTCATCTGCTGCCACAGATTAGCGATATTTTCCTGATTAAATGGAACCAGAGACTGACTCATATATTACAGACCCGTTTATATTTTGGTTGAACCTGAAACCGGACCGCCGGAAGCTATACCTGCATCCGCATAATTTCCTGATAAGCGTCAATCAGTTTATTGCGGGTTTGGAGCGCAACCTGAAAGGTGATGTCGGCCTCTTGCATAGCCAGCATCACCTGATGGATCTCAACATCTTCGCCGGCGGCCAGTTTGTTGATGAGCGTATCGGCCCGGTTTTCTGTTTCGGCCAGACGGTTGATGGCCTGGCCCAACAAGTCGCCGAAATCGCTGGTGGCTGTCTCGGCGGCGGGTTTGGCCGGCGAACCGGCTGCCTTGTCAAGGGCGCTGATAATGCTGACGGGGTTAATTCCTGTGCTGGACATGAACAATCCTTTTGCGGTTACAAACGGTTAATTTACTTTTGCCCCAGCTCAATGGCTTTGGCGGCCATACCCTTCAGGGCGTTGAAAACGGTTACATTGGCTTCGTAAGAACGGGTGGCCGAAAGCATATCGGTCATTTCGGTGACGACGTTGACGTTGGGGTAGGTTACAAAGCCGTCTTCGTCGGCGTCGGGGTGGTTGGGGTCGTACACCCGGTTGCCCGGCGAGTCATCGGTGATGATGGCCGAAACTTCCACACCCTGGCCCGGCCGGGTGGTGATTTTGCGCTTCATGTTTTTCAGCAACGATTGTCCGAGGTCGGTTTCGGCTTGTTTGGCTACAAAAAATACCTGCTGGCGTTGGTACGGCCCCCCGTTTTCGGTGCGGGTTGTTTCGGCGTTGGCAATGTTGTTAGAGAGGATGTCCATCCGCAACCGCTGGGCCGTAAGCGCCGAGGCAGTGATTTTAAATGATGAAAAAATACCGCTCATACCAATCCTCCTGTGGTAGATGTTTCTTTCAGCGCCCTGGCCAGGGCCGTCGGCCCATCCGGGCGGAACAGGGCATGTTCATCCCAGGCCGCGTCATGCCCGTTGGCGATAATCCAGTAAGTATAGGCGAAGTTATACGGTTCCCGGTGTTGCATGTACTCGTATGCGCCCAGCATCATATCAATTTGCTGCTGTTCCGTCACATAGGGGCTAACGTGAGTGCCGCCCTCTGTGCCGATGATGGGCAACTGCCGGCCCAGTGATTCTTGCAGAATGTCGTCATACTGCTGAAAACGCAGGAAGCCGTCCGGGTCATCCAGCGAGCGCGGGCCGGTGTAGTTGTGCATCGCCAGCCAGCCCCGGTTCAGCAAATCTTCCTTGCCGGTGGCCTTGAGCTGTTGCAGCGCTTCCTTCAAGAATTGACGGTCGTCCATTTCCCCTTGCGGGCTGAGCGCCCCGAAACCGGGCAAGCCCCCCCCGGCCAGCACTTGTTCGGCCACCTGGCTCCACAGCGCCACATACTGTTTTACATCGGCGGGTTGCCCGCCGGTTTCCACCCGCAAATTCGGTTCATTGTAAATTTGAAAGTAGTGAACGCCCAAATTGGTGTAATGTTCCACCATTTTTTGAATATCGCCTTGCACGGGAACCACGCCAGGGGTGTAAATACGCATCATCGGCTCAATGCCCGCTTCGGTCAGGCGTTTTACCAGATAATCGTTGGCGCCGATATTGCCCCCTTCATTAAGGAACAGCACCCATTTCATGCCCATATCGGCGGCTTCCCGCACATAGCGGTCTACCACTGGCGCCGATTGGCTGACTGTCGGAATCCAGTGGATGCCTTTACCGTTGTCGCCGGGGGGGTGCGGGTAGTCGGCCAGGCTCATGGCCCCCGCCGCCGGCTGCACATCGGTAACGGCGGCGGCTTTAAGGGGCGCAATTGACTGCAACTGCTGTATTACCGGCGCGGCCAAAAAGGTGGTGGCCTTGCTCAGGCTTTGGACCGCGGCCTGGGCGGCGGTATCAACCAGTTGCTGCATATTGCTGTACGTCCACGGCCGGCGCACTGGCGGCACTCTGGCGGTGTTCAGAAAATTCAAGCTGTTCCAGCGATTAACCGGAACCGGATTCAAACGGGGCAGGGGCGCAGCCGCTTGCCGGGTGTTCGCCAGCACCTGCGAGAAGTTTTCTCCCCCTTGCCCCGGCGAAGCGCCCTGTGCGCCGTTGGAGCGCGTATAAGCGCCGGTTGCCCCTTCGGCCGGTTTATTGGGGGATGAGGTTGCATTATTAACCCGTCTCATAAAATCGGTTTGCTCCAGTAAATGCCTGAACACGTCCGTCTGAAATATTGCCCTGATTGAAATAATTCCCGCTTAAACTATATCATGCTCGCCCGGCATTGTCTGTAAATCTGGCGTGAAGCAAGCATCAATTTTGCGTAAAGAAGCTATGTTTACGCAAACTTTATGGCCTGTTCACGTTTGTTTTACAGACATAACGCCCCAGAGATGATATATTGAATTTGAGTAAATGTCAGGATGGTTTCATCTCCGGAGTTTTTATGATTCAAGTAACTCGTCTGAACAAAAGTGAGTTCTGGGTAAATGCCGACCTTATCCAGTTTATAGAAGAAACGCCCGATACGGTTATCACCCTTACCACCAACACCAAGATTATTGTAACCGAACCGGCGGCAGAGATTGTGCGGGCGGTTATTGATTATCGCCGCGAAGTTTTTCAATTCAGCCCTCGACTTGTGGACAGGAGTGAAAGGGAAGCGTAACATCTTATGGAAATTTCAACCATTTTGGGTCTTGTGGTGGCCTTCGGCGCCTATGCCGCTGCCATTATTATTGGCGGTGGCAGCGTAGCCAGTTTGATAGACATCGGCTCAATTATCATGGTTTTTGGGGGGGCCATTGGGGCCACGCTTGTTGCTTATCCGTTGCAATCGTTTTTGTCTTTGCCGGCGCTGTTTGCCCAAAGTTTCCAGGCCCCCAAAACCCGGCCCCAACAAGCCATCGAACTTTTTGTGGGTTTGGCAGACCAGGCCCGCCGCGAAGGGCTGCTCTCTCTGGAAGAGCAAATCGGCAATATCGACAATGATTTCATCAAAAAAGGGATTATGCTCATTGTTGACGGGGTAGACCCCGCCGTGGTGCGAGACATTATGGAAATTGACAACGACCTGGCCGCGCGCCGGCACAGCGTGGGCGTCGCTTTGATGGAATATATGGGGTCGGTGGCCCCGGCTATGGGTATGCTGGGCACCGTAACCGGCCTGATTGGGGTGTTGGGCAATCTGTCCGATATGGATGCGCTGGGGCCGTCGATGGCTTTGGCCTTTATTACCACCCTGTACGGTGTTATCCTGGCCAACCTGTTTTTTAACCCGGTAGGCAACAAGCTCAAACAAAAAGACAAAACGGAAGCGGTGGCCCGCGAAGTGATTGTTGAAGGCGTGCTGGCTATTCAGGCCGGCGAGAACCCCCGCATTGTCCGCGAAAAACTGGAAGCGTTCCTGGCGCCCAGGTTCAGAGGGCAAGGGGACGACAACAAGGGGAGCGAGTAATTCAATGGCTCGGCAAAAACCGCCGGAAGAAAAACCGGACCTTGACGGCTGGATTGTCAGTTACGGCGATGTGATGTCGTTGCTGCTGGTTTTTTTTATTGTGCTGTTTGCTATGGCAAACACCGACGTAAAAAAGTTTTCCGCCGTGGCCGAAGCGTTGCGTTAAGCCTTTAACGGGGTTGGCGCTCAACCGGTTTCCAGCTTGATTGGCAGCGACCAGGGCAGCACAACCACCAGTTCAATGGCCTCTGCTCCTATTATGTTAAACCAACTTCCACGCCGGCAGCGCGATTTTGTCCGCATCAGCACAGAGATGGCCGCCCTGGCCGACCAACTCGGTATTCAAAGCGACATCGGCGTGAACATGAGCCTGGAAGGGATGGTCATCAGCTTGTCAGATGAACTGGCCTTTGAGCCGGGCAGCGCCGAATTGCGCCCCGAAGCCACCCAGGTGCTGGATACCGTGGCCAGGGTTTTGAGCGAAACCAACAGCAAGCTGCGCGTAGAGGGCAATACGGATGACATACCGACCAACAGCCCGCTGTATCCCTCCAACTGGGAACTTTCGGTGGCGCGGGCGGTTTCAATTGTGCGCTACCTGGCCGAAGAAGGGGGCATTGACCCGCCCCGCCTTTCTGCGGCAGGCAACGCCGAATTTAACCCGGTTGTCCCCAACGACAGCCGGGCCAATCGCGCCAAAAACCGCCGCGCTGATATTGTGGTTATCTACCCTTCCGGCGAGCGCCGCTTTTCGGTTTCTCCGGTTGATGTGCTGGGTAGCGCCGATGCGGCTGCCGGCCAAACGCAGGCAGTGACCGCTACCCAAACAGCGCCGTAACATGAACGAAGGGTTTTTGGTAACTATTCAGGCATAAGCATTTGTAATGATAAACAGCACTCTTTTGCCTGCCCCCCTCAATCCCCGCTTGAAGGGGGAAATAAACGCCTCCCCCCGCTTGACTTGAAGGGGGAAATAAACGCCTCCCCCCGCTTGAGGGGGGATTGAGGGGGGTGAATAGTAAAACTTTCCCCCGCTTGAAGGGGGAAATAAACGCCTCCCCCCGCTTGAAGGGGGCTTGAGGGGAGTGAATAGTAAAACCTCCCCCCCCTTGAAGGGGGGCTTGAGGGGGGGAAATAAACGCCTCCCCCCGCTTGAGGGGGGATTGAGGGGGGTGAATAGTTATGGTTTTTGAATTGAAAGGGAATCATCAATGAAAAAAATACTAAATCCCAAAATAATTATTCCGGTGGTTGTTTTGCTCCTTTTATTGGGGTCTGTGGGGTATATCTTTTTTGCCCCCTCAACCTGGTGGAAGCCCGTCTATATTCGGGTAGAAGGAGACGCCACCCCCACTCCGGAAACCGCCGCCGCAGACCCGGCGGCAGGCCAGCCGCAAACGGTGGCCTCGCCGCAACAGCCCGTGGCGGCTGCCCAACCGGCGGTGCCTCAACCGTCCGGCGGGTCTACCACTCCCATGCTGGGCTATATGCAGGCCGACCAGCCCGGCCCCGGCATTATGTACAACCTTGACACGATGGTGGTTAATTTGGCGGAACCGGGTGGATTGCGTTATTTGCAGGCTACCATCGTGCTGGAATTTTGGCCGCTCATTGAAAATTATTATGGCCTGACGCCTGAAGAACGCACTCTGGCCGAAGATACATTTAAAGGGAAGATTGATACCTTGCGGCCCATAATTGACGACGCCATTATGACCATCCTCTCCAGTAAAAAGTATAACGATATTTCTTCGATTGAGGGCAAACAGATATTGAAGCAGGAAATTATCAATGCCATAAATAGTATTTTGGGCTATCAGGGCGTAACCAATGTTTATTTTACCGATTTTCTGATTCAGTAATTGACCCCTCAACCTTGCGCTTGACAGACAGGCTGCCATAACCGCTATGTCACAGGAAAAAACTTTATCGCAGAAAGAAATAGATGCTTTACTGGCCATCTTGCCCGGTGACGGAAGCCCCCTGCCCGGCAGTGATAAAGAACAGGACCGCTATGTCGGTTCGGTTAGAACGTACGATTTTCGCTCTCCCGACAAGTTTTCCAAAGAGCAAATTCGCACTTTGCAGATGATTCACGAGAATTTTGCCCGTCGACTCAGTTCCGGGCTGGCGGCCTTTTTGCGGGCCACCGTCAATATTTCGATGGCCCATATTGAGCAGGGCAGCTTTGTCGATTTTTTGCAAAATGTGCCCTCCCCATCGCCGACAACCGTGTTCAAGTTCGACCCGCTGCCGGGCCGGGTGATGCTGACCCTGGACCCGGATACGGCCACCATCGCCATCGACCGCCTGCTGGGGGGGTTTGGTCATCCCGTGGGGGGCGACCATGAAATTACCGATATTGAACAGTCTTTATTAAGCAGCGTCATCGATTATATTGCCGATGAGCTGGAAGAGGCCTGGCGAAATGTCCTGAATTTGAAAATAAAAACCGTCGAAAGAACCCTGAACCCCGAATTTGCGCAGGTTGCGTTGCCCTCAGACGCGGCTATTTTTGTCGGTTTTGAATTGCGTATTCGGGAAAACACCGGCATGATGAGCATCTGCATCCCCTATCCGGTGCTGAAACCCATTGTATCTGAACTGAGTCCCCATACCTGGGTGGCCGGCGAGGCCAAAGAGTCCGGCGTTTACCAGGATAGCCTGGTGGCTCACCTTGACCGCACAGCGGTGGATATGACGGTTCTTTTGGGTGAAGTGAATGTAGATTTTCATGATTTATTGCATTTGCAACAAGGCGATGTTATTTTACTCGATACCCAGGTTGGCCGGCCTTTGTCGGTATTAATTGGTCATAACCAGCAATACAAAGGCTACCCCGGCCTGCTTGGCAAGCAAATGGCCGTACAAATTGTTGATGTAGTGGAGGCAAAAGCTCATGGATGAGCTGTCGATTTCACCAGAAGAACTGGCTAAGATTATTGGGCAGGATGAAACATTCACTGATACAGAGGATGAAGCGGCCACGCAATTTTCCCGCGATGACCTCGCGCAACTGGGCCTGCCGCCGGAACCGCCT
>JAJRUC010000259.1 GCA_024278015.1 Chloroflexota bacterium | reverse complement strand
GGGAATCACTTCCGGGTCTTCGGCTATTTTCACCAAAAAATCAAGATAATCGTCTTCCGTTAAAACCAGAGAAGAGGGCAGGTCATCCAGACCGTGAATGTGAAAAACCAACGGCTCGGCCCCGGTGGGCTGGTAGTCGGGGTCGGCCTTAAAAACCGATTCCCGGTCATCTTCCAGCTCATCGTGCCAGTAGCAAACCTCGATGCGGGGCAATTTGCCCGCTGCTTGCAGGGCCTGTTCCATAAAATCGGCGTAATTGGTGGTAATGTAAATGGGCAGGGGCAGTTCGGCCAAAATACGGAGGGGGTTATCCATTTCGTTGTTGTAATGGGGGTATCCCAACCGCCGGGCCACGTCCGAGAGGGAAATATCGTACAATTCGGTCTCCAGCGTATCCAGAAAAGCGCGTCGGTCATCGGGCTGGTTTTTTTTCGACAGCTTAAGCAGCCGGATTTTCAAAAATTCCAGATATTCTTCTTTGGCAGACAGGGCGTCGCGGCTGGTAACGGCTTTAAATTGGGCCACGCGGGTCAGGTTGGTGCAATCATGCAAGGGGTAGTCGATTTCTTCGGCCCAGGCGGCCACGGTTTGCGGGGTGCTGAGAATATGTTGGCTGCCCACTCGATAGCTGATGATGGGCGTAAATTTGCCCGATTTGATGCGTCTGATAATTGTGCGCCAATCGATTCTGTTTTGGAGGGAAGGCATACCGTTGCTCCTGTTATGTGCAGAACTTACGCAGTTGCGGCATTTTACCCCCCTCAGTCCCTGATGAAGAAACCGCTTCGCGCCCTCAAGCGGGGGGAAGTTAGCTCCTCCCCCGCTGTCGGGGGAGGGGGTAGAACACCGTGATTTACCGCAACTGCGTCAGTCCTGATGTTAAAGACCGTCCACATCATCAACGTCCAAAACCACCCGAAACCCGCGCCGTTTATCGGCGTGGGCGGGGGCGTACCAGCGTCGCAAACCCAGACGCAGGTCGGCGGCGGGCATATCAAACGCACCCCCCCGAAACAGCCGGAAGAAAGTCTCATCGGCCTGCAAATTTTCGCGGCCATCATCGGGCCGGTACGGATACGCGAAGGCGGGCGTTTGCCAGTTATCGCCCCACAGCGTGCTGACCCACTCCCACACGTTGCCCAGCATATCGTAACAGCCATACGGACTTTGGCCGGCGGGCCGGGCATTAACCGGGGCGGTTTGGGCGGCGGCGTGCCGGCAGCGGGCGGCCTTCCACGTCGGCCCCCACGGGAAGGGGCGGCCGTCCGGGCCGCGCGCCGCTTTTTCCCACTCCGCTTCGGTGGGCAGGCGATAGACGCGCCCGGTTTGGGCGGTGAGCCAGCGGCAGTAAGCCAGCGCGTCGAACCAACTGACGGCCACCACCGGATGATTGAGCCTGTCCCGGGGCGGCTTTTCGCCGAACCAGCCGGCCCGTGGGGGAGCAGGCCGGCCCGTCCGGCGCACAAATTCGGCGTATTGCGCGATGGTGACGGGGTATTTCCCCATTTGAAAGGGGGGCAGGTTAACCGGGTGTTGGGGCGTTTCGTAAACCGGAATATCGACGCCGGAGAGATGGCCCATCAAAAAAGAGCCGGCGGCCACCAAAACTGTTTCCGGTTCAAAGGGCAAAACGGGTTTGGGAAGCTGTAAATTTTGCAGGTCTTGCAACACATCATCGCTTAAAAAAAGCGCGGCCAGCAACGCGCGCAGCGCCGGTAAATCGGCCTCGGTGGGTTGGTTGCGCAGAGCCTCTTCCAGAATTTCCAGCGCCTGCCGGTGGTCGGCCAGTTGATTGGTCAGGGCCAACGGCGGGTTGCCCCCGTACTGGGCCTCTCGCTCTTGCAGGTGGCGCAAATTTCGGGTTACTCGTTTCAACAACGTTTTTAAGGTACTCATTAACGCCCTCGCCAAAAGACAAAACATCTTTCACTATTAATTTTAATTGCTTTCCCCTTAAAATCAAGTACAATGTAGAATTATCATAAAACCGTGAAGAAAGGTCGTCTATGAAAGCTGAAATTATACTGACCGGCACCGAACTGTTGCTGGGTGAAATTGTCGATACCAATTCGATGGTGATTGCGCGGCTGTTGCGCGATATTGGCCTTGACTTGCATTACAAAACCACGGTGGGCGATAACGAAGCCCGCATTGCCGAAGTATTGCGTCACGCCCTGAGCCGGGTTGATGTGGTGATTGTTTCCGGCGGGCTTGGCCCCACCGTCGATGACGTAACCCGGCAGGCCGCCGCCGCCGCCGCCGACAGAAAATTAATCTACAGCCCCGCCCTGGAGCAACAAATCGCCGCCCGGTTCGCCAAATTCGGGCGGAAGATGGGCGAAAACAACAAACGTCAGGCCTGGATTCCGGAGGATGCCCTCCCCGTCGAAAACCCGGTGGGCACCGCCCCCTGCTTCATCGTCGAAACGGAGCAGGGCAGCATCATTTGCCTGCCGGGCGTGCCGCGCGAACTGGAACACCAGATGAAACAGGCCATTATCCCCTGGTTGAAAGAAAAAATGGGGCCGCCGCAACGCATCAAAGCCAAAATTTTACGCACCTGCGGCATAGGAGAAAGCAACATCGACCGCAAAATTGACAACCTGATGCGCCTGAACAACCCCACCGTGGGGCTGGCCGCCCATTTGGGGCAAGTTGATGTGCGTATTACGGCCAAAGCGCCCACTTTGGCCGAAGCCGACGCCCTGATTGCGCCGGTTGAAACGGAGGTCCGGCAACGTCTGGGTGATGTGATTTTTGGGGTGGATGATGACGAACTGGCCGACATGGTGGGCCGGTTGCTGAAGGAGCGCGGCCTGCAACTGGCTGTTGTCGATACCCTGACCGGCGACGAGTTGGCCCATGAATGGCGCAAAACCGGCCACGCCGATGTGGTGCAAAGCCATCAACAGTTCGGCTCTGCCGCCGACGCGCTGGCCGCATCGGCGCTTGACCCCGGCCTGGAGGCTTCGGTGGCGGCCTCTGTCATTGCCCAAAGCCTGAGCCGGGCCGGCGCGCTGGGGCTGTGCCTCATCGGCCCGGTTGCCACCGAAACGGCAGAGCAGGCCTCGCTCATTGCGCTGGCGCACAACGGCAACGTCAGCGTCAGCCAACACCTGTACGGCTACCGCGCCGACGAAGCCGGCCAACAATGGCTTGCGGCCCAAACGCTTAACCAATTATGGCGGGCCTTGAAAAACTAACCGGCGCAACGCGCGGCGGCCAATCAGGCGGGGCGTTTTTCAGGGTACAACCCCAACACCCCCGCCTCGGTTGCCGGACAAATACCGCGCTCGGTGATGAGGGCCGTCACCAGCCGGGCCGGGGTCACATCAAAGGCGTAATTGGCAGCGGGGCTATCGGGCGGAGTGAGCAACACCGATTTGATGGCTCCGTCGCGCAGGCCGGCTATGGTTTTCACTTCGGCAGCGTCCCGTTGCTCAATGGGGATTTCGGCCACGCCGTCGCGCAAATTCCAGTCGAAGGTGGATGACGGCAGGGCCACGTAAAACGGGATGCCGTTGTCTTTGGCGGCCAGCGCCTTCAAATAGGTGCCGATTTTGTTGGCTACGTCGCCGGTGTACAGGGTGCGGTCTGTGCCGGTGATGACCATATCCACCAGGCCGTGTTGCATCAAGTGTCCGCCCGCATTATCGACGATGACGGTGTGCGGCACGCCGTGCCGGCCCAGTTCCCAGGCGGTTAAACGCGCCCCCTGATTGCGCGGGCGCGTTTCATCAACCCACACATGAACCTTGATGCCCCGGTTGTGGGCAACGTAAACGGGCGCGGTGGCCGTGCCGTAATCGACAAAAGCCAGCCAGCCGGCGTTGCAGTGGGTTAAAATATTCACCGCCTTGCCCCCTTTGCGTTTGCTGATTTCCTCCAGCAGCGATACCCCATGCTCGCCAATGCGGCGGCAAAATTCGGCGTCTTCATCGGCAATGGCCTGCGCCGCGCTGAAGGCGGCTTCGATTTTAGCGCCCACGTCGTCCCCTGCCCCGGCGATGGCCGTCAATTGGCGCTGCACGGCCCATTCCAGATTGACGGCGGTGGGGCGAGTGGCCTGCAACGTTTCGCCGGCGGCCAGCAACGCCTCGGTAAAGGCCGCCGATGATTGCGGCGCGTGCCGGGCGGCCAGATACATGCCGTAACCCGCCGCCGCGCCAATCAGCCCCGCGCCGCGCACGTGCATATCCTTGATGGCCCGCGCCACGTCATCGACGGTGGTCAGGTCTTCGATGACGAACTGGTGCGGCAAGGGCCGCTGGTCGATAATCCGGATGACGGCGGGGTCATCTTCCTTAACCCAAATGGTTCGATAGTGTTTGCCGTAAACGTTCATAAAATTCTCCCTCAAGAATAATTTCGGAGTATCTATTCAGCCCCCCTCTGTGAGGGGGGAAATATTCCCTCCCTTGCTTGCGGGGGATACCCGAAGGGCACAGGTGGCCGGGGAGGGGGTAAAAAGCGCGCATCCGGTTGTTTTCAACCTCAATAGGACTTACGCAGTTGCGGCATTTTACCCCCCTCAGTCCCT
>JAJRUC010000258.1 GCA_024278015.1 Chloroflexota bacterium | reverse complement strand
CAAGCTGAATCGGACAAGGAACGACAAAGAGCGACGGACAAACTGGCCGGGTTGGCTGTTCGGCAAAAAAGCCACACCCTTAACCTTTCCAATCAACTTGAAGAAATGACCGGTCTGGAATCGCGGGTGACAATTTTGGGGCATTTGCAGCGCGGCGGCACGCCATCGGCGGCAGACCGCTTGCTGGCAACCCAACTGGGCACGGCCTGCGCGGAGTTTATAGACCGGGGCGTGTTTGGGGTGATGGTGTCCGTGCAAGGTACAGAGACGGTGCCCGTCCCCCTGGGCGATGTGGTCGGCAAGCGAAAAACTGTGCCCCTTGACCATCCCTGGCTGGAAAGCGCCCGGCACGTGGGTACCTGTTTGGGCGATTAACGCCGGAGATTACGATGAGAGAATTTTTGCCGGTGATTGATACATGGCGGCAAGCGGGCCGGCAGGTAGCGCTGGCAACCGTGGTCAAGGTGTACGGTTCTGCGCCGCGCGCGTTAGGCTCAAAAATGGTTATTTCAGCCGGGGGAGAGATGCGGGGGTCGGTTAGCGGGGGCTGCGTGGAAGGCAATGTGTTTGAAGCCGGGTTGGCGGTCATCGAACACAATTGGCCCAAACTGCTGCCCTACGGTATTTCAGACGACTTGATGGCCGAAACCGTCGGCCTGGCCTGCGGCGGCACAATTGAGGTGTTTGTAGAGCCGCTGCCCTGGCCTCAAAACCCGGCCCTGACCGGGGTGTTCTTTTCGGCGGTGGGGCAGGGCAAGCTGCTGGTACTGGCAACGCTGCTTGACGGCCCCCGCGCGGGCGCAAAATTGCTGCTGTGGCCCGATGGTCGCCGCGAGGGGAGCCTGGGCCATGCGGCCCTGGACGGGCAGGTTGCCGCTCGCGCCGCCGGGGCCATACGCAATCAGCAGGCGGGCCGCCATTTATTTCAAATAGATGACCAAACTTTTGATGTTTTTGTGGATGTGTATTTGCCGCCGCCGCGTCTGATTATGGTGGGGGCGGTGCATATTGCCGGCCCGTTGACCACCTTCGCCAATGAGTTGGGCTTTACCACGATTGTGGTGGATGCCCGCCCGGTTTTTGCTTCGCGCGAAAGATTTCCTCACGCCGATGAAGTGATTGTGGGCTGGCCCGCCGAGGCGCTGACCGCCCTGTCGCTGGATGAGGGCTGTTATGTGGTTGTGTTGAGTCACGATGAAAAATTCGATAACCCGGCCCTGATGGTGGCCCTGAACAGCCCGGCCCGGTACGTGGGGGCGCTTGGTTCCCGCAGAACGCACGCCCGGCGGGTGAAAGCGTTGTTGCGTATGGGCCTGTCCCGCGAGCAAATTGACCGCATCCACGCGCCCGTCGGCTTGAAGTTGCGGGCGCAAGGGCCGCCGGAAGTGGCGGTGTCCATCATCGCCGAAATGGTGGCCCAAAAACGGGGGGCGGCTTAAAACAGGGATAATTGCCGGGGCGGTCTGCGACCGTTGAGCAAAATGAAGGGTGCGGCGCGTTTGGCGACCGCGCCCAGTATTTTTAAATCAGACAAATGGCGCAAGCGGCCCCGGCTGCGAGCCTGCAAAATGGCCTGGGCGCTGCCGGGGCCAATGCCGGGTACGCGCAGCAGGTCGGTGCGCGTGGCGCGGTTCACCTCCACCGGCGCGGCAGCCAGATGCGCTTGCGCCCACATCAGTTTCGGGTCCAGGGTGAGGGGTAAATTGCCGTCGGCGGCAAAGGGGAGTTCATCGGCCTGAAAGCCGTAAAAACGCAACAGCCAATCGGCCTGATAAAGCCGGTGTTGGCGCATGGCGGGCGGGCGGGGAGCGTTTGCCAGCGGGGTATCGGGCATGGGGCTGAAGGCGGAATAGTAGGCCCGGCTCAGGCTGCGGCGCCGGTACAGCCACTCGACGCCGGTCAGCAATTCCCGGTCACTTTCGCCTGCCGGGCCGATAACAAACTGGGTGACCATGCTGGGCCGTTTGACCACGGCCGGCAGGGTGCGCTCCAAATCCTTGTACCAGCGCATAGCCGGCAGCAGGTCGGTTTGCATATTTTTTTGGGGGGCCAGGTGAGCCAGTCGCCGGCTGTTGGCCCCTTCCAGATTGATGGAAATTCGGTCGGCCAGGCGCATGGCCTGCTCAACCTGAGCCTGTTCCGCACCGGGCATTATTTTCAGATGGATGTAGCCCCGGTAGTTATATTTTTGGCGTAAGATAGCGGCGGTATCAAGGATGGGGTCCATGGTTTTGAGACCGCCGCCGATGATGCCGCTGCTTAAAAACAGCCCTTTTACCAGCCCGGCTCGCTGGATGCGGTTAAACTCGGCGGCCAGTTCGGCGGGCGAAAAGGTGACGCGCCGCATGTTGTTTCGCCCGGCCCGGAAAGGGCAGTAACGGCAATCTTTTTCGCACGCGCTCGATTGCATCGTCCGTAAAACGGTCATCGGCCCGCCGGGGCGCAGCACCTACACTACCGATTGGGCCAGAAAATCTCGCTTGCGCTGTTCGCGGGGGGAAAGGGCCGGTTCGCCGTCGCAATCAAACTGGTCGGTTCGGCTGAGGAGGTTCAGCTTTTCAGTTGCATCCGGGGCGATAATTGTGCGCATACTGGTATTATACGAACATTCGTTCTTGTTGCCAAATTGAGAAATCCGGTCGCAGGGGCGCGATGCGTCGCGCCCCTGCGAAGAGCTATTGTCCAAACTGGTACGATACGCCGGTCAGCTCTTCTGAAACCAGCCACAAGCGGGCGGCGTCTTCCCGATTGTGGGAGCGGGTGTTTGAGCGGACCTGGGTGGGATGGCCCCAAAATTCCATAAGACCGCCCGGCCCAAAGTAGCTTCCGCCCGGCACATTGGGCGCGGTGGCGGCGTACAGCATGGGCAGGGCGCCCATTTCGGCGGATTGGGCCACCAGGTTGCCGAGTTTCATTATCTGCAATTGCAGCGTTGAACCGGACATTTGCGGCCCGGCGTATTGCAGATTGGTGGCGGCGTAGCCGGGGTGGGCGGCCACGCTGATGACCGATGCGCCGGCTATATCCAGTTTGCGTTGCAATTCGTAGGTAAACAGCAGGTTCGCCAGTTTGCTTTGGCTGTAGGCCACCCATTTTTTATACGATTGTTGTCCTTGTAAATCATCGAAGCGTATTACGCCTTGTCGATGCAGGTTGCTGCTCATCGTTACCACGCGAGCTTGCGGCGTTTTGAGCAAAAGGGGCAACAGCAGGCCGGTCAGGGCAAAGTGGCCCAGGTGGTTGGTGCCGAACTGCATCTCGAAGCCGTCGGCGGTTTGGCGAGGGGGCAGGGCCATAACCCCGGCGTTGTTGCATAAAATATCCAGCCGGTCATAATGCGCGGCGAAGGTTTCGGCAAAGCCGCGCACAGCCGCCAGGTTGGCCAGGTCAAGGTGCATCAATTCCATCGAAGCGTCGGGAGATTTGCGTTGGATTTCTTTCAGCGCGTCTTTGCCTTTGGACGCACTGCGGCAGGCCATAATAACGCGCGCCCCTTTTTTTGCCAACGCCTGCGTTGCTTCAAAGCCGGTGCCGCTGTTTGCGCCGGTGACAACGGCGGTTTTCCCGGTTAAATCAGGTATATCATGGGTTGTCCATTTTGTGGTCATTGGTGTTTCCTTTCAAATTATGATTAATGCGTGCCGGTATTGTGTCCTGTTTGCCGAAAAACACAAAAAAGCCGACCACGCGGGTCGGCTTTTGAGGGGGTGTTCAAAAACGGGGCAAGTTAGAAGCCCAGCCACGCGCCAATTAAACCGCCCGGCCCAACCTGGGAAATCAGACCGGCAAACACAATAGACACCATCGACATTAATTTGATGAGAATATTGAGCGAGGGGCCGGTTGTATCTTTGAAGGGGTCGCCGACGGTATCGCCCACCACGGTGGCTTTATGCACGGGTGAGCCTTTGCCGCCGTGCGCTCCTTTTTCCACCAATTTTTTGGCGTTATCCCATGCCCCGCCGGCGTTAGCCATCATCACGGCCATGGTAAAGCCGGTTGCCAGCCCGCCGGTCAGCAAGCCGAGTACCCCGGCTACGCCGAACAACACGCCGATGGCAACCGGTACGGCAATTGCCAACACAGAGGGGGCCACCATTTCTTTTTGCGCCCTTACCGTGCTGATTTCTACACAACGGGCGTAGTCCGGTTTGGTTGTGCCTTCTAAAATGCCGGGCATTTCCTTAAACTGGCGACGAACTTCCTGCACCATATCTCCGGCGGCGCGGCCCACGGCCTTCATGGTCATGGCCGAGAAGTAGAAGACGGTGGCTGCGCCGGCGAAGATGCCCACCAGCACTGCCGGGTTCAACAGGGTGACGTTGTAATATGCGGCAAAATCAGACAGGGTCATTTCGGCTACTTTAACGGGCGCGCCATAACCGGCGATGGTGACGGTGGTGATGCCGGCCAAATGTTCCAGCCCAAAGCGGATTTCTTCCAGGTAGGCGGCCAGCAGAGCCAGGGCGGTTAAAGCCGCCGAGCCGATGGCGAAGCCTTTGCCGGTGGCGGCGGTGGTGTTGCCCACAGAGTCGAGTTGGTCGGTGCGGCGGCGAACTTCTTCCGGCAGGCCGGCCATTTCGGCGTTGCCGCCGGCGTTATCGGCAATGGGGCCGTAGGCGTCGGTGGCCAGGGTTAAGCCCAGGGTAGAGAGCATACTGACGGCTGCCAGACCAACGCCGTACAGGCCCACCAGCGAATTTTGCGCTCCGCCGGGCAGGTAAAAGCTGATGATAA
Source organism: Chloroflexota bacterium (assembly GCA_024278015.1). Classification (GTDB taxonomy): domain Bacteria; phylum Chloroflexota; class Anaerolineae; order 4572-78; family 4572-78; genus JAJRUC01. The sequence goes on along the minus strand of JAJRUC010000258.1, from coordinate 427 downwards.
TGCCGATTGCCACGGCCAAAACCGGGATGCCGGTTGATTCCATGCCGACGGCCAGCCCGCTGATGATGACGGTGGCCGGGCCGGTTTCGCCCTGCGCGGCAATTTCCTTGGTGGGCCGGTATTCGTCCGAGGTGTAGTATTCGGTGGCCCGGCCAATGACAATGCCCACGGCCAAACCGGCTACAATTGCCAACCAAAGCATCAACGGTTTATCGAGTTGCAAAAGGTAAACAATGCCCAGCGCCACAATGGCAATGCCGATGGAACTGTAGGTGATGCTGTTGTTGATGGCGCCCATCAGGTCTCTCATGGTGGCGTCTTCTTTGGCCCGCACCAGATAAATGCCCACAATAGAGAGCAGTACGCCGACAGCGGCCAAAGCCAACGGCGCGGCCAGGTAGCGAAGCTGCATATCCATAGCGTTGAT
>JAJRUC010000257.1 GCA_024278015.1 Chloroflexota bacterium | reverse complement strand
CCTCAATGCGCTGAAAGAGGCCACAGAACGGGGTGTGGTAATTGTTAATTGTACCCAATGCTTAACGGGGCGGGTAAATTTGGGCGATTACGCCACCGGCGCGGCCCTGGCCCGGGCCGGGGTTATCAGCGGCTTTGATATGACGGCTGAAGCCGCGCTGGCGAAGCTGGTTTTTCTGTTCAGCCAAAATTTGCCGGTGGGCCAGATTAAAACGCTTATGCAAACCAGTATGCGCGGCGAATTAACGCCGTAGCCGTATGATTTCGGCCTGTTTTGTCTGGAACCTGAGTTAATAACCTCAGTTCGAAGATTATTGCCATAATGCGTTCAACCCCCTCCCCCGACATCGGGGGAGGAGCTAACTTCCCCCCGCTTGAGGGCGCGAAGCGGTTTCTTCATCAGGGACTGAGGGGGGAGAAAAGCGATAATATCGAAACTCCGAATTCAGGTTAACAGTAACAGGACTTACGCAGTTGCAGTAAATCACGGTGTTCTACCCCCTCCCCGCTTCGCGTCCCTGCCAGGGAGGGGGTGTACCCTGTATGGTTACTCTGCTACCTGAGTTTTAATATTTGCTGTATCACTTTTTTCAGGTCTGCAAAGCGATATGGTTTTACGACAATCCCCTTAAATCCATATTCCCTGTAATTTGCCATCACCGGGTCGGTGGCGTAACCGCTGGAGACAATGATTTTAGCCTGCGCGTCTATCCTTAAAATTTCCTGCGCCGCTTCTTGCCCCCCCATTCCGCCGGGGATGGTCAAATCGGTAATAACAACATCATACGACATACCGTTTTCAGATGATGTTTGGTACTTTGAAACCGCTTCCTGCCCGTCAACAGCAAATATTACTGTGTGCCCCAACTTTTCAAGCATGGCCCCAATTACTTCCCTGACCACTTCTTCATCATCCATTACCAAAATCCGGGCTGAAAAAACAGGGGCGACAGGCATCTCTGCGGAAAATTCTCCGGCGGCTGTTGCCTCTTTTTCTGCGGCGGCAGGCAGGTGGATGGTAAAGGTTGTTCCCCGATGCAATTGCGACTTCACCGTTATCGTTCCGTTGTGTTTGCTGATAATTGAGTGGGTGGAAGCCAGCCCCAACCCGCTTCCGGTTTGCTTGGTGGAAAAGTAGGGGTCGAATATCTGGTCAAGATATTGGGGAGCGATGCCCGTGCCCTCATCTTGCACGTTAATTTGCACATACTTGCCCGTTGCAATTTCAACGTTTTTGGCGGCCAGGGTTATGGTTCCTCCGGTTGGCATGGCCTGTTGGGCATTAATGACCAGATTGCTGATGACCTGGCTCAATTGCCCCTTGTCTGCTTCCACCGGCCACAAATCCGGGGCGATGTCGGTTTGCAGTTTAACGCTGCTCCCCCGCAGTGAAAATCGCGCCGTGTCAGTTATCACCGCGCCGATAAAGATGGTTTCCTTGATGGGGTCGCTCCCTTTGGCAAAAGTGAGCAGTTGGTTGGTCAGGTTGGTGGCGCTCTCCATTGAACGCCCGGCAGACTCAAGGAATTGATGCGATTTATGGCCGGTGGGCAGGAACATCTTGGCCAGCTCAATGTTGCCGAACAACCCGGTCAGCAGATTGTTAAAATCGTGGGCAATGCCCCCGGCCAGCACGCCCACCGATTCCAGTTTTTTTGCTTTCAGCAGCTCTTGCTCTGCTCTGAGCTGTTCTGTCACGTTCCGAAACACCAGCACCACGCCGGTGATGCGGCCCGTGGCGTTCTGAATCGGCGCTCCGGAATCAGCAATTTGATATTCTGCACCGTCTCTGGCAATAAGCGCGGTATGGTTAGCCAGCCCCACCACTTTGCCGGCTTTCAGAACTTTGTCAACCGGGTTTTGCACCGGTTCGCGGGTTTGGTCGTTGATAATATGGAATACTTCAGTCAGCGGTTTCCCCAATGCCTCTGCCTGCCCCCAGCCGGTCAGGGTTTCGGCTACCGGGTTCATGCCGGTTACTTTTCCGGTTACATCGGCCGTAATCACCGCGTCGCCAATAGAGTTGAAGGTGGTACGCAGGTTTTCTTCGCTTTCTCTCAAAGCCTCTGCCGTCTGTTTGCGTTCGGCAACTTCTGTAATCAGTTCTGCCACCATTTGTTGTAACTGTCCGGCCATATGGTTTAGCGATTGCGTCAGGCTGCTGATTTCGCTAATCCGGCTATCGTGACCAATGGGGCGCCCCCACTGACCTTTGGATAATTCATGGGCAAAAGCGTTCAGTTGCAGAATTGGCCCGATTATTCTGCGGGTGGTTACAACGCTGACAACGACGGCAATCCCCAGGGTGATGATAATGAGAAAAATGGTGGTTCGATTATTGGCGCTGATTTGGGCCATAAAATCTGCTTCGGGAATAACGACGACAATGAGCCAGTCAAGGCCATCTTCATTTTCAATTGGCGAAACTTGCAGGAACTGACGTTGACCATTGACATCAAATTCAAGCTGTTGTTCGCCGGTTATGTTGCGATAGTCGCCAAATTGGGCGGCCAGGGCTTCAGTCGCATACCGAATAAGGGGAACAGTGCTTTCACTGGCATAAAGTCGCCGCTGCGGTTCGTCCGTCCCCAATTCGGTGAACGGTTTTTCGTCGGCTGAGGAGGCTACCAGCAAACCGGAACGCTCCATAACAAACCCCTGCCCCGTTTCACCAATCTCCAGATTTTGCAAAAAGCTGCCTAGTTGAGACAGGAAAAGGTCAACCGAAACCACACCCAACAGTTCTTGCCGTTTGTTGTACACCGGCCGGCTGGCCGCAATAGACATATCCTGCCCCGTGAACAGGATATAGGCCGCGCTCCAGACGGCATTGTCTTTGCTGACCGCCCCGTTATACCAGGGACGAGTCCGCGCATCAAAATCAGGGACCGTCACCAGCAAATCAGTCCGCTGCCCCCGGCTGTCCGTGGCATATTTTTTGAACGGCCCGCTCTTGAATCCATCGGTGGCAATAACATACAAAGAGCCTCCCGCCCCCTCCCGGCCGGCGTCTACCAATCCCCCGTCAGGATTGCCGAAATAGATGCTGGACACCGAATCGAAAATCCGGATTTGCCCCCAAAAGTGGCGTTCCAGAGCAACAGCATCATCGGCGGCCAGCACGCCCTGACGCAAAATATCGGCGTTGGCCTGATTGATTTGCTGCGGTGTGGTCAGAAATGTGTACAAATGCTCCTTGATACGGGTTGTTATCTCGCTTCGCAACTGGCGGGCGACATCATTTACCGCCCGTTGTCCATTGCGAAACGAAAGATAGCCCACCAACCCCACCGCCAAAACATTCAAGGTGACAAATGATGTCACCAGCACAATGAGCAACGGAATTTTCTTTGGTAACCTGTTCCGGGATAGTACTGACATTTGAACTCCTGTTTTGTCCACCAGGCTAAAACAATTCAGCCGCCCGCGTAACTATACCGCCACAGTTTGGCCTTAGTGTCTGTCCGTAAAATACTTGTGGCTACCATTGCGAGACGACAAGCCGGTGGCATTGCGGCTGCTCCCCCCTTAATCTCCCCTCTTTGAGGGGGGAAAGATGCCCTCTCCCTTGCAGGGCCAGGGAGGGGGTGTACCCTGTATAGTTAGCGGCCCGCAATAATTTT
>JAJRUC010000256.1 GCA_024278015.1 Chloroflexota bacterium | reverse complement strand
TCAAATTGGCGACGGCAAACCGGCGACAGACTATTGCGATATCCGGCGGCGTCCACATCGGCTTCGGTGCGGGGCAGGGGGCAATCGCCGGGGGGATTGTTGTCGGCTCCGCCGTCGAACCACACCTGTTCCTGGGCAACGGCATCAATGGTGTCACGATACGTCTCATCGACGGCCAGTTCTGCGGCGTTTTGCCCAATGACGATGAAATCAGGGTTGATGTTACGCGCAACCTCGGCCAAATCGGCCACCCACCATATCATCTCCTGCCGGGGAGCGACGCCGTCCGCCTGCGCGGCGGCGATGACGTTTTCATCAGAATAGGCTTCCACCCAATCCAGATAGATGCCGTCGAAACCGGCGGCCACAATGGCCGGTATGTATCCGTCATCAGCCAGCCAGATATTTTGCCACTCTTCACGCCAATAGGCAACCGGATAGTTGCCTTCCCACCCGTCGGGGTCAAGGCCGGTAATCCAGTCCGGGTGCCCGATACCCCAACCCGGTTGCCAATAGGTGCGATAGTCTTCGGCTTGCCCGGTGTCAATGTAGGCCACCACCAACTTGGGGCGGGGCGCGCGGTGCAGTCGCTCAATGACTTGCGCCATCGGAAAATCGGTATTCTCCGCTTCAGAGGGAATGTAATCAAGCACCACCAAATCATAGTCGGAATCGACAATTTGTTGTATCATTGCCGGGGCAAGGTTGGAATCAATCATGTAGAACCAGTGTCGCACATCGGCCAGTGCGGGTAATTCCGCGCTCGTAACATGCGGGGCGGCGATGCGCCACAGGGCAGAGGGGGTATCTTCGTCCTGACCGGGATGAGATTCAAACGCAATCCAGCGCCCGTCCGGCGACCATGAAGGCGCCCCGTCTTCGTAAGTTTCGCTGTATGTTACGCGCACCGGCCGGCCGCCCGTGGCCGGAATAGCAAAAATATTTGGAACCGGCAAATCGCCGTCATCAGACGAATAAACAATCCGGCGCCCGTCCGGCGACCAACTGGCATCGGTGTTGCCGGCGAGAGAGGTTGTCACCGCCCGGATGTCGCTGCCGTCGGGGGCCATAGTCATCACGTTCCAGTCCTCGCTGCCCGGTTGGCGACGCTGAAACAGGATACGCTCGCCGGTGGGCGACCAATTGGGCTGGCGGTCATCGGTGCCGCCGCCGGGGCCATCGGTCAGTTGGGTCAAGCTGCTGCCGTCGGCGCGTACTTTCCAGATGCTGCCCTGCATTTCATCGTCCGGGGCTTCATAGTCACGCTCAAACACAATCCATTCGCCGTCGGGAGAAAAACTCGGTTCGATAAAATAGCCGCCGGCGTGGCGGGTAATGCGGCGCGGGTCGCTGCCGTCGGCGGCGATGGTCCACACTTCGTCGGTGTCTTCCCGGTCAGAGGCAAATGCAATACGATTACTGGCCGCGTTCCAGCTTGAGCCGGGCAGATTCACGTTGTCGGAGTCCGGGGCGGTGGTCAGGAGCGTGGGCGGCGCGGCGGTATCGGGCTTCAGCAGAAACAAATCTGCCGGGCCGTCGTTGTAACCCTCATTGAAACGGGTGAAAATCATTTGCGAGCCGTCGGGTGAAAAGGCCGGGTTCTGGTCGCTGGCGGGGAGGGACGGGCGGGTTAATTGCATTGCCCCGTCCGGGCGGGTTAAACCGGCAGAGGCATTCGATTTTGCCGGCGGGGCAGGGGTGTCAGCGGGGGGCAATTGGGCATCGGCGTAAAAATTTGAGGGGCGGACGGTGTTACGCGCCCAGTATTTTTGCACCACGTTCCACAAATCGTTGGGCATGGGGGTGGTATTGCCCGGCTCCGGCCCGAACTGATACACCATATCGTTGGTATCTTCCACAAACGGCCGCCACCCCGACGGCCATTCCCAAAAGGCCATATTCATCCCCATCTGCTCAAACAACGCCATTTCATCATCCATGAATTGGGCCGCGCCGGGCGCCCAGCGCACCACGCCAAATTCATCCACCGCCACCGGGACATCATTTTGGGCGGCAAAATCCGCCACGGGTTGCAGAAAATTTTTCAGCCATTGCCGGTTAAATTGGTCAATTGTGCCGTCGTCATTCGTATCAAATTCGCCGGGGTAGCGGTTGCGGGTTCCTTCCTGATGGGTATAATCGTCCTGCGGTTCGTATTGATGCACAATATAGACGATGCGCCTGGCATCTACGGGTTCAACATAGGGCAACCACGGCACGGCGCTCCAGCCGTTGCCGCCGAGCAAAATGGGGGTGTCGGGGTCAACCTTGCGGATGGCGGATACCAGGCGGGGGTAAAGCTGATTCCAGTCGTACAGCGTGCCGCCATATTGCGCGTAAAATTCATCGGGTTCGTAAATATCCAGCAATAATCCGGCGGAGTTCGGCTCAACCATCAATTTATAGCCGGCGACGATGGGGTTATCGCGGTAGCGTTCGGCAGTGGTGCGCCACATCTCCACCCATGCATCCTGCGCGGCGGCATCCTGCCACATTGTATCGTTGAAATACGGCTCAAAACCGGGTTCGCCGTCGCAGCAAATGCCAAATTCACTCCGGCCGGGGCCGGTGCGCACGCTGATGGTGGCAAATAAATCGGCTTTGGCGGCCATATCCAGCAGATGGTCAAGATTGTCCTGCACGTCGGGGTCAAGCCGGAAGGGCGGTTTTTCGGTGAAGAGGCCGGGCACGGAAAGGGAAACATAATTTGCGCCCGCCGCCGCCAGCGCATCAAAATCGGCCTGGGTGAAGGGCGGCCCCACCGGGCCGGGGCCTTTGAACTCCAGGCCATCCAGGTCCGGAATGACGATGGCTTGCCAGATGTTGGCCCCGCGCAGATGCGGGCCGTTCACCCACAAATTCCATTTATCGGCGGTGGCCGGGGGCAAAGCCGGCGGCGCCGGGGGTTCGGCGGTGGCCGGCTGCGCAACGGCTTCCACCTGCGTTGGGCCGGCGGGCTTCACCGAGCCGGATGCAGGCGCTTCGTCATCCAGGGACTCGCCGCCGCAAGCAGAAACCAGTACAACCACGAGTACAAGAATGAACATTTTCTTCATCGCTCTTCTCCCGATGCAAAAATACAGTAACTTTGCGGGGGATATTTACCCACCCACAGTTGTACTGTATCACAAACTGGAGCATATTGTAAGGGGGCAAGCGATATGTGGGCAAGTACGCGCGCTGTAGGCGCACTGACGCCGCATGCGTCTGGCGGTCAGGATGAATCGTCTTCGGCGGCGGGGGAATCCAGCAAAACAGACAACGCGCTCTCGGCCAGTGGTTCCGGCACCAACACGTTGGCCGCGCCCAGCGGGCCAACGGTCAGACCCATCACCGACCCGATACTTTCCTGGTAAACAATCGCCGGAATGTGGTAACTTTCCAGTTTGCTTTTGATGATTTCCGCTTCAAGCGGAGCAAGCGACTCGGCCACCACCACCCAGCGAACTTCTTCTTGCCCACCGGGTGTGGTTTCGCTGCTGCGGCCAAAGCTATGGGGAAGGGGCAACGCCCCTGCGGCTGATGCACTCATCAGACACCTCTTGTTCGGGTTGTGATAGATAAACCATACCCGCCGATGGAAGCGTCGTCAAATGGCGTTTGCAATATTGTTTGCCAAAGCGCCGGGGCAATGTTATAATCGGCCTGCATATTGCGAATTATGAAGAACAGAAAGGGCTGTTGATATGTCGAAAATCATTGAAGAAAACAGGCCGCTTTCCATTTACACGCTGTTGGCCCCCCATGTGTCCTGGCTATGGCGATTGCTGGCCAGCGCGGGTTTGCTGGCTTTGGCAATTATGCTGTCCAGGTAAATACAGAAACAGAAATCCGGCCGGTACGCCGGATTTTTATTTACAGATGCTCTTTTCTGTTTTGCCTGACAATGGCAATGGTGCGGGCAATCTCCAGCAGGCGGTCATATTTTTTTATGTCGCCCGCCGTTTTCAGGCGTTCAGTTTCAACATCCAGCGTTTCAAAAAACGTTGGGCCGACCAGCCCGCCGGCAATAGTTTCTTCGATGATGTCCATCACCTCAAACTGGTCCAGCGCGCCCATCACATCTTCTATCCAGGCCAGCGTTTCCTCTCGATTCATAGGTCTCCTCTGAAAATAGCGGTCAGCTTTCAGCAGTCAGCGCCGGAACAAGGAGCTGATAGCCGGATTTCCATTTACTCTGGAAGGATGATAGCCGTGACGGGCCGATAAGTCAATCCGGTTTACGATAAAAACCCCAACTCCCGGCAGCCGGGAGTTGGGGTAAATATTTTCGGCAGCTATTAGCCGCTATTCGGGATTCTCAAGTTGGATGATGGTGAACACGCCGCCTTGCGGGTCTTGCACCACGGCAAAACGGCCCACCTGCGGAATATCGGTGGGGGGGAGGCGCACCTGACCGCCCAACTGTTTGACCGTCTCAACGCCGGCATCGCAATTTTCAACGGCAAAGTAAATCATCCAGTGCGGCGGAACATCGCCCCAGTCTTCGGCTATTTGCATCATGCCGCCGTTCATGCGCTCGCCGTTCAAAAAGGTAGTGTAGGCAAACGGTTCTTCCTGCACCTGGGCGGTCCAATCGAACAAGCCGGTATAGAACGCGCCGGCTTTTTCAGGGTCGTTGGTTGCCAGTTCGTTCCAACTGAGGGTTCCCGGCACGTTAGCCAACCAGGCCCCGAAATGCGTCTTTGGCTCCCACACGGCCAGCGTGGCCCCGGTTGGGTCCTGAATCATCGCCATACGACCGGCGTCCATCACGTCGAAGGCCTCTTGTAACACTGCGCCGCCCAGCGATTTGGCTTTGGCCGCCGATGCGGCCGCATCGGCCACCGACACATACGAATTCCAGAAAGTGGGCATACCCCGGGCTTGTTGTTCCGGCCCCATTTGGTAAAGGCCGGCCACCGGCTTGCCGCGCAGGTTCAGCATAGTGTAAACCATGCCCGGCCCGGCGGGGGTATCGACCGCCTCCCAACCAAACAGGGCGGTATAAAATGCTTTCGCCCCTGCGGCATCGGTGGTGCCCAAATCTGTCCAACAAAATGTACCAGGCGCATAGGCGTCAAATTCAGTCATTCTTGCCTCCTGTGTTAAACTATTTTTGTATTTACTCAAGTGTAAGCTGTTGTAACCGAAAACAGTGTCCTTTTTCTGTTATTTACCCCCTCCCTGTCCCTCCCCCGCGGGCGGGGGAGGGGAATTACAAAAAACACTCAAAGAAACAAAATCAACGTCCCCCCCCGCAGGCGGGGGAGGGAAAACGAGGCGTTGGTAGATGCCTTGCAAGGGGTTTGCCCCCCCCGCGGGCGGGGGAGGGAATTCCCATTCGACCTGTCATTATCGGCCCCGGCTGAGGGTTTGCCCCCCCCCGCGGGCGGGGGAGGGAAAACGAGGCGTTGGTAGATGCCTTGCAAGGGGTTTGCCCCCCCCCGCGGGCGGGGGAGGGAATAATCCAAATTCATCACAACAATTAGCTATGTTTTGCCCCCCCCGCGGGCGGGGGAGGGAAAACGAGGCGTTGGTAGATGCCTTGCAAGGGGTTTGCCCCACCCGCGGGCGGGGGAGGGAATGTTTCCCCCCTCTTGAGGGGGGATTAAGGGGGGATGAGTAGTTGCATTTTCCGTATGCTGAGTAAACACGCATTTGTTTGAAAAACAGACGTTTTTATTGACCCGAAGTGAATACGATACAGATATTATACGAACAAATGTTCTATTTGTCAATTTGACCAAACTTTTTGGGCGCGTTTCAATTTGGGGGCAAGTTTGTACTTTTCAACAAAATCCCGCATTTGTCATGCCCGCCTGTGCCCGTTGTGTGGGTGCGAAGGCGGGCATCCATTGTTGTTCGTGGATTCCGGAATGACAATACAAGTTGACAGCACAGATAATATTCGTCCCCAAACTGAAATACACCCGGGTTTAACAGGGTTGTTGCACGTGTGCCCCGAACGGGGTAATGTCGCTTGACAAGACATATTCGCTTGAAAATGCAGGGGCACGTTGCAGCATACCCCTGCGAGAATTATTCGTTTTACACCGATTTTGCCGGTAAACCCCGCAGGGGCGGCTCGCGAGCCGCCCCTGCGGCGAGGAATCTCGCCAGGATAGCAACCTTGAAATTTACTTTGCAACAGCCGTGCCGGATTTGACGTCCGAATCGTATTCATCCATAAAACGTGCTATAATTAAGGCAATTATTGAAACAAACCCTGTTGCAGGCAGAAAATTATGGCTACTCCCTCCCCAAAAATCAAAAAAGAGGCCGCGCCGGAAGCCGCCGTTGCGTCCAGGTCACCCAACGGGCAAGAGAATGTTGACCTTTACAATCCTGACTATTATTTTAATCGTGAATTAAGCTGGCTGGAATTTAACCGGCGGGTGCTGGAAGAAGCGCAAGACAAGCGCCATCCGCTCCTGGAACGGATAAAATTCATCTCGATTTTCGGGTCCAATCTGGATGAATTTTTTATGACCCGCGTGGCCGGTTTGAAACAGCAAATTAATGCCGGTGTGGTTCACGCCCCCCCCGATGGTATGACCCCCATTCAGCAATTGGTCGCCATTCGGCGGCTGCTGCACCCCATGTTGCGGGCAGTGCGAGACTGTTTCAAACATGATTTGTGGCCCGCCCTGAAGAAAACGGGCATCTATCTGCACAATTTTTCCGAGTTGAACGTCAAGCAGCAGGAAAAGGCCAATAAATTTTTCATGGACGAGGTCTTTCCGGTGCTGACCCCGCTGGCCTTCGACCCCGGCCGGCCCTTTCCCCATATTTCCAACCTCAGCCTGAATCTGGCCGTGCGCGTCTACAGCCCGGAGCAGGGCGAACATTTCGCCCGTCTGAAAGTACCCAGTTCGCTGCCGCGCCTGGTACTTATTTCCGAATCAAAATCCAAAGTGGAATTTAAACGCTACCACTTTGTGTGGATAGAACAGCTTATCATCGCCAACCTGAGCCATCTCTTCCCCGGCCTGGAAATTCTGGAAGCCTATCCTTTTCGGGTAACGCGCAACGCCGATATTGAAATTCAGGAAGATGAAGCCTCTGACCTGCTGCAAACCATCGAAGCCGGTATTCGCCAGCGACGATTTGGCCCGGTGGTGCGGCTAACCATCGACCACACCATGCCCCGGCACATTAAAGATTTGCTGGCCCGAAATTTGCAGCTGGACCCCAAAGACGTTTTTCCGGTAGACGGCCCGTTGGGCCTGAGCGATATGATGTCTCTGTACAACGTTGACCGCTACGATTTAAAAGACCCGCCGTTTGTGCCCGCCACACCCCCCCCCCTGCGAAATTTGACGGTTCGGGAAGATATTTTCGCGGCCATTCGCCAGCAAGATATTCTGATGCACCACCCCTTCGATTCATTCATGCCGGTGGTCGATTTTTTGCGCGCAGCCGCCCGTGACCCCCAGGTGATGGCTATCAAACAAACGCTTTACCGGGTGGGCCGGGATTCACCCATTGTGCAAGCCCTGATGGAAGCCAGAGAAAACGACAAAGAGGTCGCCGTTTTGGTAGAGCTGAAAGCCCGCTTTGATGAAGAAAGCAACATCGGCTGGGCGCGGGCGCTGGAACGGGTGGGGGTTCATGTGGTTTACGGCTTGCTGGGCCTGAAGACGCACAGCAAAATGACGATGGTCGTCAGAAAAGACCACGACGGCATGCGACGCTATCTTCATATGGGTACCGGCAACTATAACGCCATTACCGCCCAAATTTATACCGACCTGGGCCTGTTTACCTGCAACGAATCGCTGGCCGTGGATGCCACCAACCTGTTTAATCGCTTAACCGGCTATTCCAATCAATCCAGGTACAATAAATTGCTGGTGGCGCCGGTAAATTTGCGTCAGGAAATGGTGGCTCTGATTGAACGGGAAATCAAACGCCACACCGCCAAACAGCCGGGGCGCATCATCTTCAAGATGAACGCTCTGGTGGACGGCGAGATGATTCGGGAGCTGTACAAAGCCTCGCAAGCCGGCGTCAAAGTCGATTTGATTATCCGGGGCATTTGCTGTTTGCGGCCCAACCTGCCCGGCCTCAGCGAGAATATTCGGGTGGTGAGCATTGTGGGCCGCTTTCTGGAACACACCCGCATCTTCTATTTTCAGAACGGGGGCGATGAAGAAGTGTACATCGGCAGCGCAGATTTGATGCCCCGCAATCTGAACGGGCGCATCGAAACCGTTTTTCCAATTGAAGAACCCCGCTTGCGGGCGTTTATTCGGTACAAAATGTTTAATACGTACTTTCAGGATAATACGCAAGCGCGCTTGCTGCAACCGGACGGCACGTACCGACGCTTAACGCCCCAAAAAGGGAAAATACCTTTTAACTCCCAGGATGCCTTGATTCAGTATGGCAATTCTTACTGAACCGGCAGCGTAACAGGTTTGCCGGCGACAGGCATTGGACGGCTGCGATGGATTTTCCACAATTTGAACCCAAAGACCCCCGCTTTGCGGAAAAAGTAGCCCGGAGTTTCGCCCGCCAGAAATTTATGTCGGTTGTCGGCGCGACGATTTCTGCCATTGCCCCCGGTTCGGTGCGGGTTGATATGCCGTACAATGATGATGTCACTCAGCAGCACGGATTTTTGCACGGCGGAATGGTGGCGGCTATTGCAGACAGCGCCTGCGGCTATGCGGCCTTAACCCTGATTCCGGCAGAGGCCGCCGTTTTAACGGTTGAATACAAAATCAATTTCCTGTCACCGGCCTGTGGCGACAGATTCTATTCGATTGGGCGCGTCAAAAAAGCCGGGCGGACGCTCATCTACACCGGGGCCGATGTCATCGCCGTGACCGGCGGGGCAGAAAAGACAGTGGCTTCACTGGTAGCCACCATTATGACAATTAAAGACCGGGGCCTTACCGACTGACTTCAGACCTGATGCTTAACGCGCAATTGACCGCATCCGGCCTGAATATCAATGCCCCGACGCAGCCGCACCGTGGTGGAAATTCCCTTCGCCTGCAACCGGTCCCGAAAGGCGTACACCCGTTCCGGGGGAGAGCCGCCATAGGGACTACCTGCAGTGGGGTTGAGAGGAATTAAATTGACGTGGCACAACATGCCGGCCAGCAGGTCGGCCAGTTGGCCTGCTTGCTGATGGGTGTCGTTAATACCGTCCATCAGCGCGTATTCAAAGGTAATGCGCCGGTGGGTCGCGTCGATGTATTCGCGGCAGGTTGCCATCAACATATCCAGCGGATAGCGACGGTTCACCGGCACAAGTTCATCGCGCAATTGATTGGTCGGGGCGTGCAAGGAAACAGCCAGCCCGATTTGCTCCGGCTCCTGCATCATCCGTCGAATGGCCGGCGCCAGGCCCACCGTAGAGATGGTCATCATACGGGCGCCCAGCCCAAAGCCTTCGGGGTCGTTCAGCCGCCGAATGGCCTCCCATGTGGCGGCGTAATTAGCCAGCGGCTCTCCCATACCCATAAAAACGATATTGGTGACGCGCTCGCCACGGGCAGCCAGGCGACGGGCGTAAAACAGCGCCTGGGCCACAATATCCCCCGCCGTTAAATTACGGCGAAAGCCCATCTGTCCGGTGGCGCAAAAAGGGCAGCCCATAGCGCAACCGGCCTGGGTGCTGATGCACAACGTGCGTCGTTTGCGGTAGCGCATCAACACCGCTTCAACGGCTTCCATGTCCGCCAGTTGAAACAGGGTCCTGGTCGTCTGCCTGTCGGTCGATTGCACAATGTCAATCGGTTGGGGGGTTCTGATTTCAAGATTTTCTGCGAGGGCAATCCGCAGATATTGCGGCAAATTGGTCATCGCCTGAAAGTTGGTGGCGTAGTGCCGGTAAAGCCACTGCCAGATTTGCCCGGCTCGAAAGGGGGGGTGCCCCTGTTCGGTCAGAAAAGCGGTCAGTTCGTTTTTCGAGAAATCGTAAAGGTTGCGTTTGGTCATTATTTGTTCCAAAAATACTGTCCTGACAGTATAAGCTGATTACGTCATCCGTCAAACAGGGTTTGGGGCGCGTCACGGCTGCTGCACTTGTGCCCCGCACGGGGTAATGCAGAGTTTAAGGTGGGGTCAAGGTACCATTCAGGCTCGGTAGGGGTATGCGGCGGCGTGCCCCTACGTTCACGGTCAAAAAAACACCCGGCGCGTTTACCAAAACAAGCGGTCTCAAGTATAATTCCCGAATATTGTCTGTTCGGGAATATTTTTATGGAAGAACAATCCGTTGCCGCCCGCTCCCCCGCGCCCGGTCTGCGTTGGGGCTGGTTGGCCGTATCAATTTTAATAGCGATGGGCATTGTGGGCTTAACCATGCTGCCGGGCGATGTGCCGCAGCGTCACCCGATAAACCTCATTCCGTTTGCGGTGCATGGGCCGGCATTGGGCTGCCTCATCTTCGGTTGCGCGGATTTCCAACATGCGCTGTGGATGATTATAATTGATGTGGTGGGCAATATTCTGGTTTTTGTGCCGTTTGGCTTCAGTCTGACGGCGGCCCTGCGCCCTTATTTGAAGCAAAAGCACACCCTGGAAAAAATTGTTCTGGCCGGATTCGGTTTGAGTTTGGGCGTTGAACTGGCTCAACTGGCTATTCCATCGCGCGCCACCGATATTGATGACCTGATTTTCAATACCATCGGCACGATGCTCGGCCTTTCGTTGTGGCTGGCTTTGGCCCTGACTGTTCCCAAAAGGAAGGAATTTGACGCATGAACGCACGCCCGCGCTATTCAATTATCGCCCCGGTGTTTAATGAAGCAGCCAACCTGCCGGAACTGTACCGGCAAATGCAGCAGACGATGGACTCAACCGGCGAGCCGTGGGAACTGATTTTAATTAACGACGGCAGCCATGACCGCTCCGGCGAGATAATGCGAGACCTGCGCCGGCAGGACCATCGGGTAAAAACGGTGGACTTTGCCAAAAATTTCGGGCATCAACTGGCCGTTACCGCCGGTCTTGACTACGCGCAAGGCGAGGCGGTGGTCATTATCGACGCCGATTTGCAAGACCCGCCATCGGTTATTTTGCAGATGATAGAAAAATGGAAGGCGGGCTACGAAATTGTTTTCGCGGTGCGCACCGAAAGAAAAGGCGAAACCTGGTTCAAGGAATTTACGGCCAAACTGTTTTACCGGATTATCTATCGCATCACCGAGATTGACATTCCTTTGGATACGGGCGACTTTCGGCTGATTGACCGCAAGGCGGTAGATACCCTCAACACTATGCGAGAGCGGCACCGGTTTATCCGGGGTATGACCAGTTGGGTCGGCTTTCGGCAGACGGGCGTAGAGTACGTGCGCGAAGAGCGATTTGCCGGCGAAACACATTATCCATTTAAAAAGATGTTCAAATTTGCGCTGGATGCGATTACCGGCTTTAGCTACCTGCCCCTGCAACTTGCCACGTATGTGGGGTTTGCCATTGCCGGGTTAAGCGCCGTCGCCGCGCTGGGCGTTATTTATGCCCGGCTGTTTCTGGCTTCGCAAGCCTTTTTTGGGCAGGCCACCACGCTGGTGGTCGTCCTGTTTTTGGGCGGGATTCAGTTAATTACGCTGGGCATCATCGGCGAATACCTGGGCCGTATTTACGATGAGGTGAAAGGCCGGCCCCTGTACGTGGTGCGCGAAGCGCAAGGTTTTTCTGACGCCGGCAACCGCTGACCGCTATATTTCGATGGACAGGGGCGGTTGGTAAACCGCCCCTGCGGGAAGACAATTGGGTGCAGGCAACACGCTGCGACGCGCGCCCCTACGGGGTAAAGCGACAAATTTACCCCTAAAACCCGTATTTTAACCTTGACGCGACGCCAGTTGAACGTTACTGAATTTTACTGCCGGGCCGGAATGGGCGCTTGAGGCGCCTGGGCCGCCAACGGATTATTTTCGTCCGGGGGAACGTCGTCCGCCGTCCACAAATCTTCAACCGTGACGTATTGTCCCCTCAGCCACTCGGCGTAAGCTTCGGTTTGCTTTCGAGACAGGTCCGCGCCGGTCAATTCCCGTTCTTCGCGGGCCAATACCTGAATGATGTGCCAGCCGAATTGCGTTTCAACCGGCTCGCTGAGGGCGTTAATCTCCAGGCTAAAGGCGGCGTCGTCAAATTCGGTCACCATAGTCCCTTGCGAAAACCAGCCCAGATCACCCCCTTCAAGGGCAGAGCCGGTATCAAGCGATACTTCGGCGGCCACGTCTTCAAAGGCTTCGCCGGCATTGATGCGGGCTTTGGCCGCCTGGGCCTCTTCTTCGGTAGCCACCAGCAGATGGCGCACGTGCGCCTGCAAGGCCATGGGGTCAGCTTCCTGACCGACGGCTTCCCGAACCTTGTCCTTCAAGAGCTGCATACGCACCTGGTGACGCACATCTTCCGGCAACATACCGGCCTTGTCACGGACAATGGTCTCCCAATCGGCCACGGCTTGCGAGAGGGCGGCGCCGGTCACAACATGGATGGTGGGAGTGGGCGCCGGGGTGGGGTCAGGCGCGGTGGCCTGTTCGCCCTCCGGGGTGGGGGTGGGCGTAAACGAAAGGGCAGTGGCCGTGGCATCTTGCCGGGCCGCCAGAATTTCATCGGCCTGCTGTTGGGTGTAGCCCCCACTGCGGGCTGCGGCAATCTGGTTGTAGGTTTGGGTCACTTCTTCTTCAGAAACAGACAGGCCCCGGTTAGCCGCCTCTGCGGCCACAAGGTGTTCTTCAATCAACAAATCGAGGGCGGCTCTGTCGACGCCGGCACGTTGGGCCGCCAACTGGTTAAGTTGCTGGTTGGCTTGTCCTTCAATGGATTTCAACAAATCGGGAGAATCCTGCAATGAGGCCGCCAACTGCTGGTATTGCACTTGCAGGTAATTCATTTGCTCGTCCAGCAAATATCTTTCGTACAACACCCGATGCTGGTAGTCCTGGCGCGTAATTTTTTCGCCGTTCACAATGGCTATCGGCCGGTTGGGCTGCTGAACATACGTATAGAACGCGCCGGCGGCCAGAATAAGTATCAGCAGGCCGGCCAGCCCGCTAAAAGCCAGTATAATTTTGCGCCGGGTGTCCGCATCTTTTCTAGACAAAGCTTTGTGGCGGCGGTTTTCTATTTTGGGTTGTGGTTGTTGTTTTTTTGCCATGTCCTCTCCAAAAAATTACGCGGACAGCCATAATTGCCGGCCGCCCGCGTCTTTATTAAAAATGCAATAACTTTTTTACACTGCCGGCTTAGCGGCGGTCGAATCCTGAAAACCGCGCATGAGCAGTGGTATAGGGCAACAAAACGGCATATCTGGCGCGTTTAATGGCAGTAGCTAACTGGCGTTGATGCTTGGCGCACGTGCCGGTTTTATGTCGCCCTCTCATGGAACCGTTGGTCATAATATAACGTTTCAAGGTATCGACGTTCTTCCAGTCGACAATTTTAACTCCATCTCCACAGAACGCACATTTTCTTTTGCGTCGAATGAAGCGTCTGGGCCTTCTGCCCGAAGACCTGTATTCGGCTGTCATTTTTTAATCCTCTACGTAATAAACTACAAATTGGTACTTAATCCTGTGAATGTAGCGGCACGGGTGTATCCATATCGTCTTCATCATCATGGCCGGCTTCAACCCTGTCATCCGCAAAGCCCGCCGCCCGCCGGTCCAGGATGGTAATTTCGCCGGCCACCACATCGGTGCGATATTGGCGCCGGCCCTGTTCGTTTTTCCAGCTTCGGGTTTGCAGGCGCCCCTCAACATATACCTGACGGCCTTTGTCAAGGAGTTCAACGCAAATCTCGGCCAAATTTCCCCATGCGACCACATTAAACCATTCAGTCTCTTCACGGCGCTGCCCCCGCGAATCTGTCCAGCGACGGCTGGCGGCAACGCTGAATGAAGTAACCGGTTTACCGGCAGACGTAAAACGAAGTTCCGGCTCTCGCCCTACGTTACCAATAATCATGACTTTATTAAGCCCGCGACTCATAATCTCTTCTCTGACCTTTGCTGTTTAATTCATCTTCACGGTGCAATCAAGCGTCCTTCAGGATTTACTTGTTCAGTCAGCAGAGGCTGTCGTGGCAGGGTTTTCAACCACATCCGGCTCAACTTCGGCAGAAGCGTCTGCCGGGGTGGTAGCGGCGTCAGCTTCATCCGTGGCAGATTCTTCCGCAGCGGGCGCTTCATCATCCGACGCCTGTTCCGGCTCAACGGCAGGTTTTTTGGTAACTGCCAACTCTTTAACCAGCATATAGCGCAGCAGGTTTTCGTTAAGCTTCAGGCTGAACTCAATTTCCTGCAACGCCGTCGGGGAAATTGTTGTTCTGACCAGAAAGTAAACGCCTTCGCCTTGCTTTTTGACGGGATAAGCCAGTTTTCGCCGGCCCCAGGGCTTAACGGCAAGCACTGTGCCCTGATGCGCCTCAATCAGTTCGGTTACGGCTTCGACAACCCCGTTTACGCCGGCATCATCCAGTGTAGCCCGAACAATCAACAGCAGTTCATAATTCCTCACGTTAGCTATTCCTCCTTTCTATGGACTAACGGCCCTTGCGCTCCGGCAAGAGCAGAAAAGAACGATGGGCGCAACCCAAGCGTTGCCCCACACCAAACGCCTAGTTTACAGCATCGTCCTGAAAGGTGCAAACCGGACGACTCTGTCCAAATCTGTTTTTTCAGTTGCCATTCCTGAGATAAATATGCTATACTGATTATGTAATAGTTAATCACTCACCTTACGCAGTTCAAAATTTGACGAATGAAATATATTCATGTTTTGTAACTTCCCCCCCCTCCCCCCTTCCTGTGGGAAGCACCCAAACAACGGGCACAGGGGGGATGGGAAAAATGGCAAAAACAGGAATTTGTCAATAATTTTAGTCATTCCGATTTGTCAAATTCCCGACTGCGCAAGGTGAGTTAATAATCAACGTCAAAAATCTTTCACACGGATATCATCGACCATTATGATCAAGTGTCCTTTTTGCCAAACTATCCACGTTGACAACACCCTGTTTTGCAGCGAATGTGGAACATATCTGCTGGAAGAAGAAGAAATTGAAACCAGCCCCCTGGACATCGCGGAAAAAGAGAACGCCCCCTTCTCGTTTTCCGCCAGAACCCCGGCCCCGGCCACCGAAGGGACTGCCCCAAAAAGTATCCGGTTGAGTATTGGCAGAAACCGGCGCATTATCGAGTTACCTCTCCACAAAGTAGCCTACATCGGGCGGGTAGACCCCGCCTCCACTATCTTTCCGGAGCTTGATTTAACCAACGACGGCGCCATAGAGTACGGAATTTCCAGGCGGCATGCCCGAATTTTGCAGCAGGGCAATACCGTGGTGGTTGAAGACCTGGGCAGCATCAACGGCACCTTCGTTAATGGCGAACGGCTGGCCCCTTATTTGCCCGAAGTCCTGCAAGACGGCGACACGTTACTGTTAGGCCAGCTAAAAATACATGTTTCTATCCTGCTGAAAGAATGACTCGCGTTTTGTGTACCCACTTGCTCCAACCCCAAAATATTTTTATCCCAACCGCTTCATTTCATAGTATGATATTCATCTGATATACTAATTAATGAAAATCCGACTGCAATACCGGAAACTGACGCTCATCATCTCCGCAGCAATTCGCGGCTGAACATCCTGAGCCGGTAATTATTGAGCGTTATACCATCATTCTTTAAAATGCGCAGAGTGTGGAGGAACCAGATATGGATAGGGGAAGCAGCAATGCTGTCCATTTTCTACAACAGGAAAACAATCGTCTCAAAGACCGGATTGAGAAACTGCAAGATGAAAACGATGCCCTCAAATCGTATCTTCGTGACCTTTCGGCCCTGTATCAGGCCACAAAAACCATCATCTCGCATGATGACCTGTTCAAACTGCTGGATGAAATTCTGTACCAGGCCCTGGTCATCATCAAAACAGACCACGGTTCCTTGCTGTTGGTTGACGAAGAAACAGACGAGCTGGTCTTTGTGATGGTTCACGGCGAATTTAGAGAACGGCTGCAAAACTACCGGATGAGCATTACGCAAGGTATCGCCGGCTGGGTGGCCCGGCACAGCGAGTCAATCATCGTCAACGAGGCCAACTTCGACCCCCGCTTCTACGCCGATGTTGACCGCACCTTCGGCCTGACCACCCAAAAGCTTTTGGCGGTTCCCCTGATAGACCGCAACCGCACCCTGGGGGTTATTGAGCTGGTCAACAAGCAAGACGGGTCTGATTTTGTCGAATCGGATGCCACTATTCTGTCGTTACTGGGTATTATCGCGGCTATGGCCCTGCATCGTTTGGATGAAGAGCTGGACGCACAAGAGAATCTTGCCGCCAAGGATGATGCCGGCCATTGACAGCCTGTATTGTCGCTATTATACTCAGGTTAGAAGATATTTCTGCACCGTTATCGTGCGAATTTGTAAATTTGGCGCGACTGGCTACCCAAAGGTCGTATCTATATGACAAAGGAAAAAATATTGGTCGCCGATGACGAGCCTTATGTGCTTGACATCTGCGAGCGGATACTGGAAAAGGATTTCGCCGTTAAAATTGTACGCAGTGGGCTGGAAGCCATTCAAGTTGCCCAGCATGAACGGTTTGACCTGCTACTGACCGATATAAAAATGCCCGGCATCGACGGCCTGGAAACCACGCGCGAAATAAAAAAAATTCACCCGAATATTGTCTGCGTAACGATGACCGGCTACAGCACCATGGAAACAGCCATCAAGGCGCTGCGTCTGGGCATTGATGAATTTGTCATCAAACCGTTTGCCCCGGAAGAACTGCTGCTGGCCCTGGAACGCGCCCTGGAAAAAGAACACCTGCGCCAGGAAAATATCCGGCTTAAATCGCTGCTCCCCTTGTTTGAGTTCAATAAATCGCTCGCCGGCATCAGCGACCCGCACGTGCTGTTCGGCAAGGTGCTTGACTTGGCCCTGTCTGAAACCAACGCCCAACTGGGCGCGTTGTACGTTTACAATTCCCAGGGCCGCCTCTCGTTTTTAACGCAGGCAAACTTTCAAACCGAAGACCTGGCCGTATTGGCGGCAGATAATTTTGCTTTTTTACAGCAGGCCGGCAGCGCTCCCCTCCAATTAACCGCTCAGCCGGAATCTGACCTCCCGTTTGCCCCCATACCGGCAAAATTGCGCGTGAATTCCATCGTTGCCATACCCCTGATGGGCAAAGAACGCTCGGTGGGGGTGGTGGCGCTGGCTAAAAAAACCGGAGATTCATTCTCTCAAAGCGAACTCAACTTCCTGAGCGTCCTGTCCGGGCAAGCCGCTGTGGCCTACGAAAACGCCCGTCTGCTGGAAGATTTGCAAAATACCAACGAACAACTGAAGGTGCTGGACCATCTCAAAAGCGAATTTATCAATCTGGCCGCCCACGAACTGCGCACCCCGTTAGCCATTTTAATGGGCTATGCCAGCGTTGTAGAAGAAGAAGTGACCGGGCTGCACAAAGATTATCTGAAAATTATCACCAGAAACGCCATGCGGTTACGGTCACTCATTGAAGATTTGCTGAACATGCGTCATATCGAAGCCGGACAACTGGAGTTTTCAGTTTCGCCGATTCGGATTGACGAAATTATCGCCCAAAGTATGGTTGATGTCGCTATTCTGGCCAGAGAAAAAAATATCCAACTGGAGACATCTTTACCCGAAGACCTGCCCGTTATTGACTTCGACCGGCAAAAGCTGGAATTAATCATCATGAATTTACTGACAAATGCCATAAAATTCACGCCGGCCAAAGGCAAAGTCTCCCTTTCCGGGAAGATAGCCAAAGACCACCTGGAATTTTCCGTACAGGATACGGGCATCGGTATCCCGGAGAAGGAATTTCCGCGCATCTTCGAGCGTTTTTATCAGATAGAAAACTCGTTAAACAGAGAGCATAACGGCATTGGCCTGGGGTTGTCCATTGTCAAAGGCATCATCGACCAATATGGCGGGGAAATTTGGGTAGACAGCAAGCCGGAAAAAGGGAGTATCTTTACTTTCACGTTGCCGTATTCGTTGCCTGGGGGTGAATCCTGACATTTTTTTGGTAATACCGATACACCCCCCTGCCGCCAACGGCTAAAACAAAATGCAGGGCGGTTATCAGCCACAAATTTTGGACAAAAATAAAGGTAATTGAAACGATGACCGCCAAACCGGCCTTCAGCAGGCGATTCTGCTGTTGCGTTTCCGAAAATTTACCGATGCGGCTGCAAGCAATATCCTCGAATAAAACAAGCCCCAGCCCCAAAACAGTCCCCACATAAATATCATCAACAATAAACCAGGCCGCGGCCCGGTAAAACGCCCAATGCGCCACATCAAGCCATAATTCGGCTTTGGAAGCGTACAAAAAGGGCCGCGCCGCAACCCCTGTCTTCACCAAAAGCCACACATAGCCCGCCCACAACAGGCCCAACACCCCCCCCACCGAAACCACCGGCCCCACATCCGGAATGGAAACAGCCAGCGCCTTCCCCGCCCACAAAACAGCATCGGCCACAATTGCCGCCCCGGAAGAAAGCGTTAATTGCTCAAGGCCGCGCAACCCGAAAAAACGCGCCGGAAGCAGCCCCGTCACCAATGCCAGGTAGGGCAATCCCCCGTAATATAAAAGTTTTATTCCCCGGATAACCGGCAAACTTTTTAGCCAATGCAATTTTGCCGGCGGCTTGAAGACAGCCGCCAGCCATGCGCCTTCCAGGGCCACCACCACAGACATTCCCGCCAAAAGAGCCGTTAATTCTTGCTGGTTCATGGCGCTGTCAGTTTTGTTTCAAGGGCACTTCTATTTTTACAGACGTACCCTTGCCTTTTTCTGATTTTATATAACACAACCCATGAAGCATCTGAGCGCGTTCTTCCATATTTAACAGCCCCAAACTGCCGCGCGTATCGTAGCCGGCTTTAACGGCATTCACATCAAACCCCACCCCGTTATCAGCTACTTCGGCCACAACAAGGTCCGGGTAGGCCACCAATCTGATGTGGATTACTTTTGCCTTGGCGTATTTTTTGGCGTTGCCAATGGCCTCTTCAATTATTGTGAAGATAACGCCTTCTTCTTCTGTCGCAAGCTCGCTGTGGTATTTGTCAACGTCCAGCTCGATATTCAAATTATCAAGGTCTCTCAGGCGTTCTGCGTATTGCTGAAGGGCAGGCCCCAGACCTTGCGTCTCTAAAATGATGGGCCGCAGCGTAAATAACATGGTACGAATTTCTTTGGTGGTGTGCAGCGCAATCTGCTCAATTTTGTGCAGTTCATCCATTGCTTTTGCCGACGCGCCCTCTTTTTTAATAAGAATCTGGATGAAATTCAGCCGCATCGCCATCGCGGCGACGGCCTGGGTGGGGCCGTCGTGCAAATTACGGGCCAACTCGCGCCGGGATTGCGCCTCTTTCTCCAGCAATTTGCGCTGTTCACGTTCCAAATCAGCATAAAGTTGAGCGTTTTGCAGGGCGATAATGGCCTGATTGCAAAATGTGGTCAACAGCGACGCATGTTCCTGAGTGTAAATATTTTGCTGCGGGCTGGCGAACAAAACCACGCCGTAAACATCGAACCCGGCCCGGAGCGGCGCGCAAACGGCTGAATTGCAGCTGTGCAAGGCCATAAAATTTTTCAGTATCGGGTCATTTTGCACGTTATTACCAATCAAGGCTTCCGCTTTGTAAACTACCTGAGCCAGCAAGCCCGCTTGCGCCGAAACCTGCCGCTGCTCATCGTGGCGGGGCACATTGCGCCCGGCAACCAGTTTGAGCTTGCCCAACGGCGAATCCTGCTCAAACAGCAGCACCATATCCACATCGGCCCGGTCGCTGGGGTTGCCGCTCGCTTCGGCCAGGGCCAGTTGGGCCAGATCCACCATCGCGTGCAATACCTTGCGATAGTTGAGGGTTGAACTCAGGGTATTCGCCATTTCATAAATGGCCTGCGCCCGTTCCTTGTCTATCCGAAGTTTCCTGATTTCCTCATCATCCCGTTCTACCCGAACCTGCTCTTTTCGACTGGAGAGATAACCGGCCAGTAAGCCGGCCCCAAACAGAGCCAGCAGATTCGTCCCCACCTTCAACAACGAATCCGGGTGCAAATCCTGCTGAAGAAACAGCGACACCACATAGGCCAGGGCTATCGGCATGGCCGCAATGAGCAAACCGGATTCCGGCATCAGACGAATGACAGCCGTCACCACCGGAAAAAGCAGGGCAAAAAGAATTATGGAATTGTGGCCGCCGGTCAACAGCATCAGCATAATAGCCACTATCGTATCGACAATGATAGACAGGGTTGCAAACCAGTCCGGGTACCATTTTACGGCCAGCAGAATCACCACCAGCAAATTGTAAACCAGGCCCACAGCCATTACCAGATACACGGCGGTAATGTTTGCGGGGGCAGGCTGAACAACAAAGATAACCAGCAAAATCACCGCCAGCCACACCCATCGAAAATGGGAAATCAGCCAATCCAGTTTAATATTCGCAGAGTGTTGTCGCGCCATAACGAATTTCCTGTGAGGAGCAAGCACACGGGGCTTGCATAAATAATTTAACGGCAAGATGTACACGCAAAAACCAGCCGTGGCCTCTTTATTATAGCAAATCATTAACCGCGTCGCAATGTGCGGTTAATCTGCCGGGACTGTCGCACAGGCCCCTGCAAATTCGCCTGTGTTCTTGCACAAACAAGCATCCAGGCATAAACAGGACTTACGCAGTTGCGGTAAACCACGGTGTTCTACCCCCTCCCCGCTTCGCGTCCCCCGCTGTCGGGGGAGGAGCTAATTCCCCCCGCTTGAGGGCGCGAAGCGGTTTCTTCATCAGGGACTGAGGGGGGTAAAATGTTGCAACTGCGTAAGT